>NZ_BAABRU010000010.1 GCF_039545135.1 Herpetosiphon gulosus
GGTCGCCACGCGGTTTGAGAAGCTGGCCCTGAACTATCTCGGATTCGTCCATTTGGCCATGATTCAACGCGTGGTTCGGACACTTGCACCATCAATACCGCTATCTTGAATTATCAGACAGAGCCTAAATCTCCATAAACTTTGGCAAAATCAAAATCACAAATAAAACAAGCCGATCCATAGTGATCAATACAGCGCTGGCGGGCTTCGGGATTTCGCTCATAACGAGTTACTAATGATTGATATTCTGCTCCTTCAATAAAAATCTCTGGGCTTACTACTGATTGATAAGGTTGTATGGCTGGTAAGTCAAAAAAATTCGCTTGGGTTGCGGTTGACCAATCTTCTTCGACAGTAGAGGTATTTTCTATAGGTCGTTTTCGTAGATCTAGGATAAGGCGTTCAGGATTTGATTGTATCCAAGGGTCAATAATCGAATTAAATTCTTCAATCCATTCGTTAGAATACACTTCATGTCGCATTGTAGATACAATCATAATTTCATCATTTTGCATAATTTTTAGATTATCTGGTAAATCAGGAGTATTCCAACCTTGTACAATCACAATTGTACCATTATCAGGAATATATCTTTCTTTTTTTATATCCTTTTTCTTTATATATAATGTATAGATGATTATTTCTTTCTTTAGTGTAAACATAATTAACTAGTATTTTCTGATATCCATCATTCCTAAATGCTAGGTCATCTTTGGGATAAACATAAATAGTTGCTTGTTCAGTTTTTTGCAGAACAGACATAATAAACAACTCCTACAATCAGATCTTAGGATATTGCTTAAACTAAAATAGAGCAAAGAACCAAGCATCATCTATGCTCTATGTGTAATGGTTTATAAGGTTGGCAATGATGAATAGCCCTCACCCCCTAGCCCGCACGCGAGGCGAGGGGGAACCGCTCTACGAGTGCTCCCCTCGCCCGCCGCAGTGGGAGAGGGGCTGGGGTGAGGGAATTAATGATGGTTGTTCATGCTATAAACCATTACACCTATGTTCTTTGCTCTACGCTCTTTAACTAGCCAATCAGTGTGCCAGCGACCGTATTTTCGCGGCGAGCCTCGATCACATCCTTGACGCGATTGAGTTTATCCAAAATGCGACTAAGTTGATCGATGCTCTCGATGCGGATGGTGGCAAGCAAGGTGGCGCGGCCATGATGTTTATTATCCAATTGCTGCACTGCTTGAATATTGATATTGCCATCAGCAATCGCATTGGTTACATCACGCCAAAGCCCGACCCGATCCCATGCTTCGATGCGAATTGGTACAGGATAGGATTGTTTTTCAGTTGCCCCACCCCAATCAACATCGATCAAACGTTCGCGGTTGCGCTCATGCAAAACGTTATGGCAATCCATGCGGTGAACCGTGATGCCATGACCACGAGTGGTATAGCCAATCACGGCTTCGGGATAGACCGGATTACAGCAATGGGCGATGCGGGTATAGACATCGGTTTCGCCACGCACGATAATTGTGCCAGGTTTGACCGGCTTGGAAGGCGGGGCAATCGTGGGAATTGCCGCCAATGGCTCTTCCTCAGCACCTTTATCGCTGATGACGCGCTGAATCGCTTGGCGTGGCGAAAGATCACCATTGCCAATCGCGGCCAGAAAATCCTCGCTATTTTTCATGGCATTGGCGCGAATCAACTCTTCCATGGTTGGGCGCACACCCAAGCGTTTGAGTTCTTTGTCAATTAATTCGCGGCCAGCCGAAATATTGACATCGTTTTCTTGGCGACGGAACCAGCGTTTGATATGGGTGCGTGCACCGTTTGATTTAACATATTCCAGCCAGTCGCGCGAGGGGCCGCGCGGCACTTTGCTAGTCACAACATCGACAATTTCGCCATGTTGCAGTTGATAATACAGCGGCACTGGCTTATTGTTGACCCGTGCCCCAATACAGCGATTGCCAACCTCAGAGTGAATCCGATAGGCAAAATCGATTGGGGTTGAGCCTTTGGGTAGATCGATGATTTTGCCCTTGGGAGTGAGCACAAACACCTGATCGCGCAGCACATCTTCCTTGACTGTCTCGAAAAACTCGGTCGGATCAAGGTCGCGCTGGCCGTTGATCGCTGAGCGCAGCCAAGCTAATTTGGTTTCAAACGATTGATCGTGTTTGTTGCCAAAGCCTTCTTTATAGCGCCAGTGGGCGGCAATCCCATATTCAGAAACTTCGTGCATCTCGTAGGTGCGAATTTGCACTTCACATGGCTGCTCACCTGGAATCACCACAGTTGTATGCAGCGAACGATACATGCTCTCCTTGGGCACAGCAATATAATCGTCGAATTCGCTCATAATTGGAATCCAAGTTGAGTGAACCAAACCTAACACACGATAACATTCATCAACACTATTGACCATAACCCGCACTGCCAATTGATCATAAATTTGATCAAGGCTAACGCTCTTGCGCTCCATTTTGCGGGCGATTGAATAGATGTGTTTGGGGCGGCCTGTAACTTCAGCTTTAATATTATCGCGGTCGAGGATCTGCTTGAGGCGGGCAATGACCCGTTGCACAATGCGCTCACGGGTTTCGCGGCGCAAGTTGAGCTGACGACCAATTTCGCTATACTTTTCGGGGTTGATATAGCGAAACGAAAGGTCTTCTAGCTCCCACTTAAATTGCCAAATCCCGAGGCGATGGGCGAGTGGCGCATAGACTTCGAGGGTTTCGCGGGCAATGCGTTGCTGTTTATCAGGGCGCATTGCGCCAAGCGTGCGCATATTGTGCAAGCGGTCGGCCAGCTTGATTAGCACCACGCGCGGATCATCGGCCATCGCAATAAACATCTTGCGATAGGTGATCGCTTGGGCTTCTTCGATGCTTTTGGCTTCCAGCTTGCTTAGTTTGGTCACGCCATCGACGATATGGGCGACTTCGCGGCCAAAATCGGCGCGAATTTGCTCCAAGGTAATCGGCGTATCTTCAACCACATCGTGCAAAAGTGCAGCAGCGACCGATTGGGGGTCGAGCTTCATATCGACCAAAATATGGGCGACTTGCACCGGATGCAGAAAATAAGGCTCCCCCGATTTACGAATTTGGGGAGCATGGGCGACCTTGGCTACATCCCAGGCCCGCTCGATTAATTGAAATTCATCAAGCGGCCAATAGGTACGCATGCGGCTGATCAGCGCTTCACTTTCATGAACTAGCGGCGAACTAGCGGGAGTCGCAGTGATGTATTTCGGGCTCTCGCTATGGGTTGCATCATCATTATAAGAACTAGGCATATGGGGTGCGAGGTCCATAATGACCCTCGTTTCTAGCGTCATTGCGCTGTTGTGTCGCGATCCATTTTCTGCTGATTGTAGCGAACAGATTAACACGCCCCTATACACATGTCAAGCAAATCGTATGCCACAATGACGCAACGTGTTATGCAGATTACCCAAACGCCAATTGACACATTGCACAAATTAACATAGAATAGCTTTAACTCTGATTTAACACACCTCTTGGTCTAACACATACACGTTCGCCAACTTTTGCCCAACTAAACAAACTCAACTCGTCAACCAGACGAACTAGGTTTCCCCTCCTGCAATGATGCAGAATGCACCAATGAAGGCTCTCCCGCAGCGATGACGCTGGTGGTTTACCCAACGTTTCTTTGTGCTACCTGAAAATGCGCCATGGTATAGGGCAGCGTTGCTAACGCCGTCGCGTATTTGCCAACTCCCTGCGCGAAAGGAGACCTCGCATGAACCGCCTGTTGTATGACCCACGCTTTGAACACGATGCATGTGGCATTGGCTTTGTCGCTCGAATTGATGGAAAACCAACCCATGCAACAGTGAGCTTAGCCCTCGCGGCGCTTGGTAGTCTGACCCATCGCGGTGGGATTGCCGCCGACGGTCTGACAGGTGATGGCGCTGGCCTCTTAACTACGATTCCACGCGCATTTATGGCCCGTGAATTAGCTGCTCGCCGGATTTTGGCGAATCCCCAACGCATCGCAGTTGGCATGATCTTTTTGCCAACCAGCAATACCGAACGCGCCCGCGAATTGATCGATGATGCGCTCGTCTGGCGAGGCTTACGACCGCTTGGTTGGCGTGAAGTACCGCTTGATCGTGAGCAACTTGGCCCGATTGCCCGTGATATTTGCCCACAGATTGAGCAAGTTTGGGTTGATCGCCCGGCCACGATGGACGACGATAGCTTTGAACGCGAACTCTACCGTGCCCGCCGCCGCGCCGAACGCACCGCCCTCGCCGAGAACATCGACCTCTACATTCCTTCACTCTCTTGTCGCACGATTGTTTATAAAGGTTTGATGTTGCCAAGTCGGCTCTCACTGTTCTACCCCGATTTAGCTGATAGCGATTATATTGCCAGCGCTGCGGTTTACCACCAACGTTATTCCACCAACACCATGCCAACCTGGAGCCGCGCTCAACCCTTCCGCGTGGTCAGTCACAACGGCGAAATCAACACTTTGGCTGGTAATGTGAATTGGATGCGAGCACGCGAAGCCCATCTCTCCAGCCCGCTGTTGGGTAATGTGCGCGAACTTGCGCCAATTGTTGATGAACGTGGCAGTGATTCAGCCCAATTCGATAATGTATTGGAATTGTTGGTGCGCGCTGGCCGCGATGTGCGCCATTCCTTATTAATGATGATGCCCGAAGCTTGGGAACATATCGCTGATCTCCCGCAAGATGTGCGCGATTTCTACCAGTGGCACGCCAATTTGATGGAAGCTTGGGACGGCCCCGCCGCCATGACCTTCTGTGATGGCAAAATTGTTGGTTCGGCCTTGGATCGCAACGGCTTGCGCCCCGCCCGCTATATCGTCACTGACGATGGTTTAGTGGTTGTAGGCAGCGAAGTTGGGGCAACCCCTGTCGATGAAGATCGAATTATTCGCAAGGGTCGGCTTGGCCCAGGCCAGATGATCGCTGTTGATCTGATTAAAGGCCAATTGCTGGATAACACCGCTGTCAAAGCCATGTTTGCTGCCCGCCAACCCTACGGCCAATGGCTGCAAAACAAGAGCGTCGATTTGGCTGAGTTGGTCGAGGCCTACACCGAAGCCGCCGTCGAACTCAACCCCGATGATTTATTGCGCTTGCAAGCGGCCTTTGGTTATACCGACGAAAACTTGGCGATGGTGCTCAAGCCAATGGGTCGTGAAGGCGCTGAACCAATTGGTTCGATGGGCGACGACACCCCAATGGCAGTCTTCTCGAACTTGGCTCGCCCGGTCTATGGTTACCTCAAACAACGCTTTGCTGAAGTAACCAACCCACCAATTGATCCCTTGCGCGAACAATTGGTGATGTCGTTGTCGATTCGCTTAGGGCCACGCCACAATATTTTGCTCGAACGCCCTGATCAAGCTCACCAAATTGCTTTGGCCAGCCCAATTTTGCGCAATATCGAGCTAGCAGCCTTGCGAGCTTGTACTGATCGCAGTTTTGGCACCGCCACCTTGGATACCACCTTCCCGGTTACCGACGATGCTCAATGGATCGAACATGCACTCGATGATTTGTGTAGTAGCGCCGATCGTGCTTTGGATACTGGGGCAACCATTCTGGTGTTGAGTGACCGCGAAGTTGCGCCTCAACGCATTGCCATCCCAACTGTCTTGGCGCTGGGCGCAGTCCACCATCATCTGATTCGCACTGGTCGCCGCTCAACCTGCTCGTTGATTGTCAAAACTGGTGAAGCCCATGAAGTCCATCATGTGGCGGTTTTGGTTGGCTACGGCGCTGAAGCCGTCAACCCATATGTTGCGATTGCCACGATTCGCGAAATTGCCAAAGAACGCTCACGCACGCCAATCACCGCCGATCAAGCCGAAGATAACTATGTGCATTCATTGGAAAAAGGCTTGCTCAAGGTGATGTCGAAAATGGGCATCTCAACGGTTGATAGCTATTGTGGAGCACAAATCTTCGAAGCGATTGGCTTGAGCGATGCAGTGCTTGCCCGTTGTCTGACTGGCACGCCATCACGCTTTGGTGGAGCCGATTGGCAGCGCTTGGGCCGCGAAAGCTACCAACGCCATGCCCAAGCTTTTGGTTTGGAAAAACCAGCCCTCAGCCACCCAGGCTTATACAAATTCCGCAAAGATGGCGAATATCACGCCTTCCAACCAGCGGTGGTGCACGCTTTGCAAAAAGCCGTGCGAGCAGCAGTCGATAATGGTGCAGATTTCGAAGCGGGCTATACGACCTATCGCGAATATAGCGATTTGCTGAACAAACGCCAACCCTCCGACCCGCGCGATTTGCTGGATTTCGTCGCAACCGAGCCAATTGCAATCGATGAGGTTGAGTCAATCGAAACGATTGTCAAACGCTTTTCGACGGCGGCAATTTCCTATGGTTCGTTGAGCGCCGAAGCTCACGAAACCTTGGCAATCGCCATGAATCGGCTCGGCGGTATGAGCAATAGCGGCGAAGGCGGCGAAGACCCCGAGCGCTTTGGCACCGAAAAAGTCAGCGCGATTAAGCAAATTGCCTCAGGTCGTTTCGGGGTTACGCCTAGCTACCTGATGAACGCTCGCGAACTGCAAATCAAAATGGCCCAAGGCTCCAAGCCCGGTGAAGGCGGCCAAATTCCAGGCAATAAAGTCACCGAAGATATTGCCCGCACACGCCACACCACGCCAGGCGTAACCTTGATTTCGCCACCACCCCACCACGATATTTATTCAATTGAGGATTTAGCTCAGTTGATTTACGACATGCGCACGATCAACCCCACTGCTGCGGTTTCGGTCAAGCTTGTCTCGGAAATGGGGGTTGGCACGATTGCCGCAGGCGTAGTCAAAGGCGGCGCTGATGTGGTGTTGATTAGTGGCAATTCAGGTGGCACCGGCGCTTCACCCTTGTCATCAATCAAAAACGTCGGTATTCCGTGGGAAATTGGCTTGGCTGAAACCCAACAAACCCTGATGATCAACCAACTGCGTGATCGGGTGCGGGTGCGGGCCGATGGTGGCTTGCGCACTGGCCGCGACGTAGTAATGGCGGCATTGCTTGGCGCAGATGAATATTCCTTTGGCACCTCAGCGCTGATTGCCGAAGGCTGTGTGATGGCTCGCGCCTGCCACAACAACACCTGCCCAGTTGGGATTGCCACTCAACGCGCCGATTTACGCGCCAAATTCCCCGGCAAGCCCGAGCATGTGATGGCCTTTATGCAGTTTATCGCCCAAGAAGTGCGCGAATTGCTGGCCCAACTTGGTGCTCGTAGCTTGAACGAAATTATTGGCCGCGTCGAATTGTTACGCCAACGCCAAACCAACAACCCCGACCACGATGCGCTTGATCTTAGCCCATTGTTGGGTTTGGCCAATGCTGGCCCACGGCGCTTCAACGGGATGCCGCAGTTGGTTGGCATCGATCGACTCAATCAATTTTTGGTCGATAGTGCCTTGCCAAGTGCCAAAGCTGGCCAAGAAGTGATTATCAATGCCGAAATCACCAACGAAGATCGCTCAACTGGGATCACCTTGGCAGGCGAATTGGCGCTGCTCAAAAATACTGGTCATGTCACCATGAATTTTGCTGGCAGTGCTGGCCAAAGCTTTGCTGCCTTCGCGACGCGCGGCATGCAACTCAACTTGGTTGGCGATGCTAACGATTATGTTGGTAAAGGCTTGGCTGGTGGTGAAATTGTCGTCAGACCACGGCCAACCGCCCAGTTCCTTGCCCACGAAGCCACAATTATTGGCAACACCGCCTTGTACGGCGCGACCAGTGGTAGTTTGTATGCTGCTGGCCGCGCTGGCGAGCGCTTTGCTGTGCGCAATAGCGGTGCGGTTGCCGTCATTGAAGGCATCGGCGAGCATGGTTGCGAATATATGACAGGTGGCACAGTTGTGGTGCTTGGTAGCACTGGCAACAACTTTGGCGCAGGCATGAGTGGTGGTCAAGCCTTTGTCTACGACCCCAACGAACGCTTCCTTGGCCGCCTCAACGATGATATGGTGATCGCCGAACGGGTTGAATCACCACTGGTTGCCGACCACTTACGCGAGCTGATCGAGCGCCACGCGGCACTAACGGGAAGTGTCCAGGCCAACGATATTCTCGCCAACTGGGAAGATCAACAAGGAGCCTTCTGGCACATTATTTCCAAGGCGGCTCATGCTGCTGCGGCCCAAAATAACCAACCAGAATTGGCTAAAGTCGCCGCTTAACGCTAGTCACTCCACACACAGCAAGTACCAGCGATCAAGGGTGATCGCTGGTACTTGTTTAAAGTATTAAGCTCTAGCGTAGTAGATTAAGCCAAGAAGTAAAAATTTAATAAAGAATACCGTGAAGCGTAAGGATGCTCGTAAGGTTCAAGCTTTAGGCTGCTTGTTAATGGGCAATTCAGATTAAAGCCCATTCAGCAATTTTAGAGAATAGCTATGAGCGACCAACCCGCAGCTTCAGATTCAGCCGCATCAACCAATCTTCAGACAGCCCTCAATGCTGAGGTGGCGTTTGGTCTTCGCCCAACCGTAATAGGATTGGGTTTTTTATATTTGTTATTTAGCATAGCCCATGCTTTAGTGTTACCCGACCCAATTAAGTTACCAATGGTCATCGTAGCGCTCAGTAGTGTCCTTTTCTTTGGATTTTGGTGGTGGCGCTTGCAAACTTGGCGGCCAGCCCCTGAATTGACCCATCCGCTGGCTACACTCTTTATTGTTGTCGGCAGCTTCAATAGTATTTTGCACATTTGGCTCAGCGGCGAGATTCACCAAAGCACCAATATTGCCTTTATTTTAATTGGCACTGGGTGTTTGCTGCTCTCGTGGCATTGGTTTATTGTGGCAAGTGGGGCTATTTTGCTGGCTTGGGTTGGCGCTATCGGCTCGCTGCCAACCTCGCCGCTGACCATGCATTTTATTTTTATGGTGGTCAGTGCAACCATCGCAGCCGCTACAATTCAAGGGATTCGTTTGCGCACAGTCAAGGGCTTGATCAAACTGCGTCTCCAAGAAAGCACCTATAAACAAGAGCTGCAAGAGGCCTTAATTCAAATCAAAATGAGTGAAGAGCGTTTTCGAGCCTTGGCCGAAGCAACGTCCGAAGGCGTTGTGCTGCAAGATGAAGGCGTAGTAATGGATGCCAACGAACGCTTTGGCGAGATGTTTGGCTATCATCGCGATGAAATTCTCGGCCACTCGTTACGCGAATTTGTCGAGCCGCAATCGCTACAACGCGCAATGCAAAAATATAAAGATGGTTCGCCCTACGAAGTTACCGCGCTGCGCAAAGATGGCAGCACCTTTATCGCCTTGGTGTTGGGCACAAATTTGCCCTATAGCAATCGGGTGGTGCGGGTTGCGGCAGTACGCGATATTACTGAGCAACGCCATTTTGAAAATTTGTTGCTCACCGCCAAAGATGATGCTGAAGCCGCCAACCGCGCCAAAAGTACGTTTCTCTCAACCGTTAGCCACGAATTACGCACGCCACTCAACGCGATCGTTGGCTATAGCGAGATGATCTACGAAGATTTGATCGATCGTAGCATGCCTGAGTTGGCTATGGATATGACCCGCATCCGCAGTGCTAGCGACCGCTTGTTGAGCTTGATCGATGGCGTTTTGACGATTACCGATCTCGATGCTGAAGTTGTGCGTTTGGAGTATGAAACGATCGATCTAGCCCTCGCAATTGGCAGCATTAGCGACCAATTGCAAGCCAAAGCCCAAGATAACAAAAATACTGTGCAATTGTTGGGTAGCCAAAACTGGGGTTCGATTATCACCGATGATCATAAATTGCGCATGATTATTTACCATCTGCTCGATAATGCGATTAAATTTACCCACGCTGGCTTGATTAGCATCTCGGTACAACGTTTACAACATGCTGCTGGCGGCTGGCTCGAAATTGCGATTCGCGATACAGGCATTGGCATTGCCCATGAGCAATTTGAACGCATTTTTGAGCCATTTGTCCAAGCCGATTCCTCGGCCACCCGCCAATATGAAGGCACTGGTTTGGGTTTGGCCGTGAGCATGCGCCTAGCCCGCGCTTTGGGCGGCACGATCGAGCTTGATAGCCGCTTAGGCGTTGGCTCAACGTTTACCTTGCACATGCCCGAACATCCCACCAAACCTAATTTGCCTTCACCTCAAATGTCACACGCCAATGTGTAACCATCAAAGGCTAGTGAAAATTTTTTGACAGCAGTAAACCGATCCTTGACAAGACAAACCAAGCGGATGATACTGTCGTCTGTGAGCATAGCATCCTCTATGGTGTCGATTAAGCAACAATAGCCTAGTAGCCGTTTGGATTAAGCCATGTGGTTCAGGTCTGTGCTTTCGGTATGCCCATACCACAATCCATTTATTAACGAGCAACAGCGGTTCAATAGTACCTTTGGTGGCTGCATGGGCTGAAACATGCCCGTATCAGTAATTTATCAGCAGCTAACGAGCAAGGTTTGATTGACGCTAGAATCTGCCACGCCCTATGATAAGAGCATCTAAACATAATGGGGGCAGTTATGATGAGTAGTATGGCCGCAGTTGCGCCGAATCCTCAAGCAGTGGCTTGGGCTAGGGCTGGTTTGTTGGCAATCAAATATGGGCGTTATCGCGATAGTGCCGCCTTATTGACCCGCGCCGTTAAGCTTGACCCAATGTTGGGCGAGGCTTGGCGTTGGTTGGGTGCGTTGCATAGCGGTCAACGTCAAACCTATTGTTTGCGCTGGGCCCAGCGTTCGCTGCCGAGTGCCACAATTCCCCGCTTGCCGAGCGTCGTCGCGGCACCTGTAGCGCCAGTTCGCAGCAAAGCTAAACCGCAACGCCGAGGCAATTGGCGCAAAGTTGCCCGTTGGTCGAGTGCCGCTGCCCTAGCCGCCTTGCTTGGTTTTGGTGGTTTTCAGGCGGCCTACGCCAATCGGGTTTATCCTGGCATTCAGGCTTTTGGTCAATCGCTGAGTGGCTTGACCAGCAATGAAGCCGCCCAAGCGATTTTGCCAACCTTGCAAGCTTGGAACAACCACCATTTTAAAGTTCAATTGGGCGATCAAACCGCGATTGTGCCATTCAATGCCTTGACGAGCTTTGACCCCCAAGTGATTGCTGAGCGAGCCTTGCAAATTGGTCGCGAAGATTCGTGGTCGCAGCGTTTGAGCAACCAAAGTTTGGGCATTGTCGGTACAATCAAGGCCGATGGCTTATTGCTTAACCAAAACTCACTTGATCAGGCCATCCAAACCTTGGCTGAAGCTAGCGATCGGCTTGCCGTCGATGCCCAATTTCAGCGCAATCCCGATGGTGCTTGGGCTGTTAGCAACGATGTGATTGGACTCAAACTTGATCATGCTCAGACCAAGGCTGCTTTCCAAGCAGCGTGGGATCAAATTGATTGGGCCGCTGCACCGCGTGATTATGAGGTTGTGGTAGCGCAGCAAGCGTTGCAACCGCAACAAAAAGCCACTGAACTTAACGCGATGTTGCCAACGCTCAATCAACAAACTGCCGCGCCATTAATTATTACGATCAAAGGCAACGAACATCGCTTTGATCGCACGAGCTTGCTGGATTTAAATAAATTGCCGCAAGCAGGCCAAAGCTTTGGCAATAATAATGTTGCAATCAAAGCGATTGTGCAGGAATTAGCTCAAAACTACGATCAGCCTGCTCAAGCCTCGCGATTGGTACGTAATGGCAATCGTGCGACTGAATGGCAGTTTGGCCAAATTGGCTATACGCTTGATCAAGCACAACTGCAAACTCAAATTGGCCAAGCCCTGAACACAGCCAATAATGCGGCCTTGGATTTCTCGTTGCATGAAACAGCGCCGCCTGCTGGTGAGCTTGAAGCCTTGGGAATTTATCAAGTAATTGGGGTTGGTGCATCGGATTTTAGCTCCTATCCCGATTACAATCGCGATCGCAATGTTGAAGTTGGTGGCAAGGAATTTGATGGTCTATTGATTGCTCCTGGTGAAGTGGTGTCGTTTGGTGGCACGGTCGGCGATATTTCGCTAGAAAAAGGCTACCAAATTGGCGAGATGATTGAAAATGGCGTGGCAGTGCCGAGCATTGGCGGCGGGATTTGCCAAGTTTCAACCACGCTGTTTCGGGCGGCATTTTGGGCAGGCTTGCCAATTGAGGAACGCCACAACCATAGCTGGCGTTTGGCTTGGTATGAAGTTGATGCTCCCGCAGGCATGGATGCGACAATTGCCTTGGGCGGGCCGGATCTTAAATTTCGCAACGATACCACTGGCTATATTTTGATCGATGTTGAAACTGATCTCGTCAAGAAAAACCAAACTTTTACCTTGTATGGCAGCGACACAGGCCGCACGGTAACAATGGAAGCAACCGGCAATAGCTGGAATTTCTTCCAAATTTTTCGTACTATAACCGAGCGCGATGGCACAAGCCGTAGCGATCGTTGGGATAGCTATTATACGCAGTAGGGAGGCTTTGTGGAGCCAAAAGCACCAGAACCAATCATCAAAACAATTCCATCTTGGCGCGATTTAGCCCGTTGGACACTTACCGCTTTTGCGATTTGGCTGGTGGCGTGGTTGCTTTGGCGCACAGGCAATCAACTTTTGCCGTTTGTAGTAGGCTTGATTTTTGCCTATCTGCTCTTGCCTTTGGTTAACAAATTAGAGCGCTGGATTCCGCGATGGGCTGCGATTTTGGTGGTCTATTTAGTTGGTTTGGGGATTGTAACTGGCTCGATTCTCTATATTGTGCCGCCTGCGATCGGTCAAGTCGATGGGTTTGTTAGCTCATTGCCGGGCTTTTATGAAAATACGCTCGAACCCAAAATTAACGAAGGCCTGACGTGGTATCGCCGCGAAGTGCCCGCAGATATTCAAAAAAATATTGATAGTCAAGTGAGCAATGGCATTACTACACTCAAAGCTAATGCAACTAATTATGTACAAACTGGCGTGAATGGAATTTTAAATGGCTTAGGCGTGATTTTCCAAACGATTATCTTCCTAGCTGGCTTTTTAATTATTCCGTTTTGGCTGTTTTATGTGTTGCTTGATGAACGCAAAGGCAAGGCTACCCTGATTCGCATGATTCCCAAAGCAGTGCGAACTGATGTATTAACTGTGCTGGCGATTTTTGATCGGGTGTTTTCGGCTTATATTCGTGGTCAATTGACGCTTGGCTTGATTATCGCAATTATGTCGTACATTGGCTTATGGATTGTTGATTTGGTGATGCCTGGTGAGATTCCTTACAAATTGTTGCTGGCCTTGGTTGCTGGCTTTACTGAACTAATTCCGGTGATTGGGCCGATTATCGGGGCAATTCCAGCGGTGATTGTTGGCTTAACTACCTCGTTACCAATGGGTTTAGTCGTCGCTGGCTTGTACATCGTGATTCAGCAAATTGAGAATAACTTCCTTGTGCCACGGATTATCGGGGCGATTGTGGAAATTCACGAAGCAGTGTTGATGCTGCTGTTGGTGATTGCTGGCACGGTTTCCGGCTTGCTTGGGGTAATTATCTTCGCGCCAATGGCAGCGGTGGCCCGCGATAGCTATCAATATATCAACGGGCGGCTACGCCAACCAATCGATCCACGCTATTTGCGAGCTGGCGAGTTGCCGTGGGAACATAAAGAAGAACCTGAAACGCCGATGCCGCCGATGTTGGCATTTCAAAACGAAGCCTAATTGCTGTTGCCCCTTGGTTTGTGTAAACGCCAAGGGGCAGTTGCTTAAGCTGATCGCCAAAGGTGACTGCATAACACCACTCATCGTAGTATAATAGCGCCATCTTGGACTTGGGGAGACCGATCCATGGGCCGCAACTCGTCTTTTCGCATTTGGCTAACTCGTATTCGTCCTCTGGCTTGGGCCTTAGCTTGCTTTGCGCTCGTGCTCTTCGGCTACACCTTTACCACCACGATTCCGACTGATCGTTTGACGATTATTGCAAGTATTTTGGGGGTAGCGGCGCTGGCCTTGCCATGGTTGTTTAATCCCGAGGGCGATTGGCGCGAGTTGCGCACGTTGGGAATTTTAGCCTTGCCGTTGAGTGTGGCGATTCTCAGCGAGGGCTATAATACGGCGCTCTGGTCGGTGCTCTTAATTCCAGCGATTGCGATTCCGCAAATGTTGCCGCCGCGCTGGGCCTTCAGCGCGATTGCCTTGATGGTGATTGCTTGGGCGGTCAGCAATGTGTTGGTTCCGGCTATCGCGGTCGAAACCGTGGCGATTGAAGTTGGCTTGCGGAGTTTGGGTTTTGTGCTGGTGGCGATTGCGGTGTGGTTGGCGGCTCGACCACGCTTTGATTATCCGGCCATGTTGCCTGAAGCGCCGATTCGCCGGGCTACCCGCGCTGCCGAGCGCTTGCGGGGCTCGCTTAGCCCCGAAGAAACCCTCGAAGAATTAGCCAGCGCTGCCAAAGCGTGTGGCCCATTTATTTTCGCTAGCGCCTCAACCGTCGATTGGCGGGCGCGAGTGCTGCGCATGGCCGTGGCAATTGGCGGCAGTGGTCGCACGCTCGGCGCAACCGAAATGCTCTCGATTCCTTGGGATGAAATTACGGTGCTGTTGCGCGATGATCGGCGGATTGGCGATAATGCCTATCTTGCCGATTCACTGCCCTTCCGCGATATTGCTGGCGAACACTATATGCTGGTGCCAGTCCGCACCGCCACTGGCGAGATTTGTGGTTTGTTGACGGTTGGCGATGATGACCCCAAAGCCCGCAAACGCCTAACCGAAACTGCCCCGCTGCTCGAATTATTAGCTTCGCAAGCCGCCGCCGTGCTTGAAAACGCGGCCCTCCAAAACACCCTTGCCCAACGGATCGAAGCCACAACTGCCGAAATGGGTCGTACCGCCGAAGATGCGATGCGGGCACGCACCCGCGCCGAAAGCATGTATCAGATTGTGCGAGCGCTCAGCGGCACACTCGAACCGCAACCATTGCTTGATCAAGCGCTGTTGTTGATTGCCCAAGCCACTCAAGCCGAGCGCGGCGGGATTATGCTGATCGATCATAAAAATGGGCGATTGGCCTTCAGCACCAATCTTGATCGTAATATCACCCGCACCGAGGCGATTTCCTTGGAGCGTGGTCAAGGCTTGGCGGGCTGGGTCGTCGAACATCGTGCGCCCGTGATTATTCCCAACACTGCCGAAGATAGCCGTTGGATGGTGCGCAGCGATTACGACAAAAAAGGTCGTTCGGCGCTGGCCGTGCCGATGGAGCAAGATGGGCGGGTGGCTGGCGTGATTGTGTTGATCAACAGCCGCATCAATCATTTTACCCAAGAGCATATTCAATTTGTGCAGGTCATTGGCGATCAAGTGATGACGATGCTCAGCAATGTGCAGCTCTATCGCGCCACGACTGAGCAAGCCCGCCGTTTGAGCCAAGCTCTCGAACAGCGTGAAGAAGAAGTTAGCCGTAGTTTGGCAATTGTACGCTCGATTGGCGATGGCGTGGTAGTTGGCGATCGGGTTGGCCGGATTCGTTTGATTAATCCGGCTGCTGAGCAATTGCTGAATATCGAAGCTGCTGAATGGTTGGGCAAACCTTTGATGAGCCTGCCTGGTGCGCCCGAGAGCGAACCTCGTCTGACCGAAAAGCAAACCTACCAACAATTTGAGCTAAGCGGGCGCATGATTCGTGCTTCGAGCACCCCAGTCTTTACTTCGCAAAGTGAATGGTTGGGCAGTGTGGTGGTTTATCACGATATTACCGCAGCTGAATTGGCCGACCGCATGAAAACAGAGTTTGTGGCGACGGCCTCGCACGAATTGCGCACCCCATTAACCTCAATCAGCGGCTATATCGATTTGCTGATGTTGAACACGCTTGGCCCATTGACCGAGCAACAACGCCAATTTTTGAGTGTGGTCAAGAACAACATCGAACGCTTGAATGCAATTCTCAACGATTTGCTTGATGTTTCGCGGATCGAATCGGGTAAGGTGCGGTTGCAACGCAAGCCAATTAATCTTGATGAGGTGATTCAATCGACGGTGATGGCGATTCATCAGCAATGGAGTGGCAAGCAAATTTCGTTGGCGCTCGATGTGCCCGACGATTTGCCGCCAGTGATTGCCGACCCCGAACGCATGCGCCAAATCGTCACCAATTTGATCTCGAATGCCTACAAATATACTCGCGATGGCGGCAGAATCGATGTTGTGGTCAGTAATGGCGGCGATTCGGTGACCTTGGCGGTCAAAGATAGTGGTGTGGGCATCGCTGCTGATGATCAAAAACATATTTTTACCCGCTTCTTCCGCTCGGAAAACCCGCTCAAGGAGCAGGCTGGCGGTACAGGCTTGGGTTTGAACATCACCAAATCGCTAGTTGAGTTGCATGGTGGCAAAATTTGGTTTGATAGCGAAGAAGGTCGTGGCACCACTTTTACCGTGCAATTGCCTGTGGGCGGCGATTCCGACTGGACTCCCGCTTCATGGCTTGAAGGTGTGTAAAGGAGCTTGCAATGCCAACCCAACAGTTGATTGATCTTGAACATTTTTTGCAAGCCGATTTTCAGCATGCTGAATTAGTTCAGGGAGTTGTGCAGCCTGTGAGTCCAGTCCAATTACAACATAGTCTGATTGTTACCAAATTGCTGGTTAGCCTGAGTTTATGGAATCAAACCCAAACCCAACCAGGGCTAATTGGCACAGAATTGGGCTTTATTCTTGGTCCCAATACCTTACGGGCCGCCGATGTCTTTTTTATCAATTCAGATCAGCTTGGACAACAGCAACGGAGCGATGGTTATTGGCAAGGCGCACCCAGTTTGGCGGTCGAAGTTATCTCGCCCAATGAGCGGGCGATTGACGTTGAAGAAAAAATTAATGATTATTTGGCGGCCAATCTGCAATTAATGTGGATTATCTATCCGCGTTTAGGCAGCGTGCATCAGATTGAACCAACCCAACCACGACGAATTTTAGGCCTCAACGATTGTTTGGAGCATGCGCGAATCCTGCCGCAGTTTATTGTGCCGATTCGCGAGTTATTAAGCTAATGCGGCGGCGCAAACCACAACCATTAAACGACCAGCGCCGCGAGGTGTTATTATGGCTGGCCCAATGTGGCTGGACATTAGCTCAACTGGCGGCAGCAAGCGGCTGCGATCTAGCAATTTTGCGGGCTTGGTTGGAAGGCAAGCGTTCATTGAGCGAAACCGAACGCTTAGCGATTGAGGAAGCATTAACATCACACCATGAATAAGCTTTATTTTGGCAATAATCTGGCTGTTTTGGCAACCCTGCCAGCAGCCAGCTACGATTTAATCTACATTGACCCGCCCTTCAACACTGGCAAAGTCCAAAGCCGCACTCAACTGCGCACGGTTCGCTCAGAGCAGGGCGATCGGGTTGGCTTTGGTGGCCATCGTTATAGCAGCATCAAGATTGGCGAGCGTGCCTATGGCGATAGCTTTGATGATTTTCTGGCCTTTATTGAGCCGCGTTTGCTCGAAGCCTACCGCTTGCTAAAGCCTCAAGGCAGCTTCTTTTTTCATATCGATTATCGCGAAGTGCATTATTGCAAGGTGCTGCTCGACCAGATTTTTGGTCGTGATTCGTTTATCAACGAAATTATTTGGGCCTACGATTATGGCGCGCGGTCGCGCAAAAAATGGTCAACCAAGCACGATACCATCTTGTGGTATGCCAAAGATCCCGAAAACTATACCTTTAATTATGATCAGATTGATCGCATTCCCTACATGGCTCCAGGTTTGGTCGGCCCCGAAAAGGCTGCCCGAGGCAAAACGCCGACCGATGTTTGGTGGAACACGATTGTTAGCCCCAATGGCAAGGAAAAAACTGGCTATCCGACTCAAAAACCACTGGCAATTCTCAACCGGATTGTGCGGGTTCACTCCAACCCCAACGATCAACTGCTCGATTTCTTTGCTGGTAGTGGCTCATTTGGCGAAGCTGCCGCACGGAATGGCCGCAATTTCACCTTGATCGACCAAAATCCCCAAGCGATTGAGGTTATGCGCCAACGTTTGGCCTTCGCTGAGCCAGAATTTTACGAAATACCCAAGGATATCATTTAACTACGAAGGACACGAAGAGCACGAATGTTGGGCTAGTTGGAAACCTGAGTTTTGTACAAGACATCAGAGAACCAAATAACCCAACCTTAGTGAAACTTCGTGTCCTTCGTGGAAAAACTCAACAGCTATTGCCAGCTATCGTTGCGGGTCAGTATGCCGCTGCTGGGCGTGGTAAAGCTACGATTCGTCCCACTTTCCCACGTCACATTGCCCGAACCATCCTTCTTGATATATTTGAATTCGATCGCCGTGTTGGCTGGCAGATTGAGCGTGCTACTCCAAACTGGGTAGCTTGCTGATGAGAGCAACACTGCATTGGCGGTGTTCCAACTGCCAAGCCCTGCCACATTGCCCACCATATAGACATTTTGACCCCAAACCGTGGTTGCATTGACATTAAAGTTTATGCCAATTGAGCCACTGGGCGTAGCCGTTGCTGGAATTGGAGTCGCGGTTGCTGGAATTGGCGTAGCCGTTGCCGGAATTGGAGTCGCTGTCGCGGGCACTGGGGTTGCGGTGCTGCTGTTTGATCCAGTGACATTCCATGTTTCGTTACGGGTGGCGCTCCCACTGCCGGGTGTGGTGAAGCTACGGTTGGCGATACTTTCCCATGTTACAGCACCAGCGCTATCCTTTTTAATGTATTTATATTCAATTGCCGTGTTAGCTGGCAAATTGATCGTGCCGCTCCAAATTGGATAGTTGGCTGATGAGAGCAAGATGGCGTTGGCGGTATTCCAACTGCCAAGCGCGGCAATATTGCCCACAACATACACATTTTGACCCAGGTTGGTCGTTGCGTTGACATTGAAATTAACTGGAACACTGCCAGCAATTGGGGTTGCGGTTGGCACAACGCTGGTGGCAGTTGGGTTGATGACGGTGGCAGTTGGCACAACGCCGCCCAACTTTGCCCCGCCGTGCAGCGCAACTGCTTCCATGGCGTTGACCGTGATTGTGGCATTGCCTGCGTTATCAACGGTAACGGTTGGGCCGGAACATGCACCATTGCTGAAATCGCCGTGCATCACATCGCAATAAGTGCCAGCGGGCAAGCCTGTGGCAAACGTGCGAGTCAAGTTGTTACCTTCGCGGTTGATTGCCACAAAGCCCAAACTGCCACGGCTGAACGAAATTTGGTTATTGCCATTCGACCACCAATTGCTGGTACTGAAGGCGCTGCTGGTGTAGTTGCGAAAGCTAACCATATTGGCGATACCACGCCAGCGATGCTCACAAACCCAGTTGTTGCCGCCACAATCGGGCGTGTTGCTGCCATTTGCATACACATTACTGCTTGGTGGGCCTTGGTCGCCATTGCTGAAGTTGTAGCTCGACATAACTTGAGGATAGCCATAGGGCCAAGCCAAGGCAAAGACATTGGCCAAATTGTAGAGACTGCCATCTTTGAAGGTGACCACATTGCCAGCGCCGCCATGGCCACGTTGGTTGTCGTGGTTATCGGTGAAAACCACCGCGCTATCGCTAGGTAAGAAGCCCCAAGCCGTACCAAAGTTGCTCATATTGGCCAGCTTGTCGGTTTTGAACATGCGGCCAATGTTGGTGCTGTATTTGAACTCAATCACATCGCCATTCGGTGTGTATTCTGCCGAAGTAATTGGCTCGCCGCCTTGGTCAATCACTTCTTGATAGATATAAGGATTGCTGGCGCGGCTCATAATATCGGCGATATCAGCCACGGGCATGTGTTTGGCAGCATCGATGCGGAAGCCAGCTACGCCCAAACTGCGCAGATCATTCAGATAGGCCGCTAATTTGCTCCGAACATGGATTGATTCGGTCGCAAGATCGGCTAAATTGACCAACTCACAATTTTGAACTTCCCAACGATCTTGGTAGTTGCTGATATCGTCGGTGCCATTGCGGCCACAGTGGTGGAAATCTTGGTTTTGATAAATGCCAGGGTAGTTGTAGTTGGTATAGCTTGAGCCAGCCACGCCTGTGCCACTACCCACGCCCGTCATATGGTTAATTACGGCATCGACATAAATATCAACACCCACAGCTTTACAGCGCGAAACCATATCGGCAAACTCGGCGCGAGTGCCCGAACGGCTTTGAATCTGATAGCTGACCGGTTGATAGCGTGTCCACCATTGCGAGCCTTGCACATGCTCTTGGGGTGGTGAGACTTGGACTGCCGAGAAACCCTTGGGGCCGAGCCAATTTTCGCATTCTTTGGCGATGTCAGTCCATTTCCATTCGAAGAGATGGACGAAAACCGTGCGTGGGGTGGAAACTTGCGCTTGAGTTGGCTTAGTGGTCGAACCAAAAAACGTTAATGAACCTAGCAAAACGACGAGGACGAGCATTGTCAGTTGCGCCATTGCGCGATTGAGTCGTTGCATTGTATCCCTCCTTTGGGATAAATGTTCACAAATGTGGAGCTTGAAGTTAAAAAACTGCCAACAAGACCTTGAGGTCTGATTGGCAGTCATTGCACAAATTAAATTTTAGCGCCGAGAGCTTGAATTTGAATGAGGTGGCGGGTGATTGAAGCAAGCCTCAACCACCCAGATTTAGCTTATTTCCAAGTATCGTTGCGAGTGACCGTGCCGCTGCCGGGTGTGGTAAAGGTGCGATTCGTCCCACTTTCCCAGGTCACATTGCCCGAACCATCTTTCTTGATGTATTTGTATTCGATCGCGGTGCTGGCTGGCAAGTTGATCGTTTTGCTCCAAACTGGGTAGCTTGCTGATGAGAGCAATACGGCGTTGGCGGTGTTCCAGCTACCAAGCGCCGCGACGTTGCCAATCACATAGACATTTTGGCCCCAAACTGTGGTGGCATTTTCGTTGAAGGTTACCGCGATGCTACCGCTTGGTGGGGTGGTTGGCACTGGGGTTGGGTTGGTGCCATTGATTTTTGCGCCACCGTGAATTGCAACTGAATCCATTGCGGCGACAGTGATTGTGGCTTGACCACTGTTGTTGACGCTGATGGTTGGTCCAGAGCACGAGCCATTGCTGAAATCGCCATGAATTACATCGCAATAAGTTCCAGCGGGCAAACCTGTGGCAAACGTGCGGCTCAGGCTGCTGCCTTCACGGTTGATGGCGACAAAACCTAAGCTGCCACGGCTAAACGAAATTTGGTTATTGCCGTTTGACCACCAGTTGCTGGTGCTGAAGGCCGTGCTGGTGTAGTTGCGGAAGCCAACCATATTGGCGATGCCGCGCCAGCGATGTTCACAAACCCAGGTGCTACCACCACAATTGGCAGTGTTACCACTGTAAACCGTGCCGCTAGGTGGGCCTTGGTCGCCATTGCTGAAGTTGTAGCTCGACATAACTTGAGGATAGCCATAGGGCCAAGCCAAGGCAAAGACGTTGGCAAGTTCGTAGAGTTTGCCATCTTTGAAGGTGACCACATTGCCAGCGCCGCCGTGGCCACGTTGGTTATCGTGGTTATCGGTGAAAACCACCGCGCTATCGCTGGCGATAAAGCCCCAAGCTGTGCCGAAGTTGCTCATATTGGCCAGTTTGTCGGTTTTGAACATGCGGCCAATGTTGGTGCTGTATTTGAATTCAGTCACATCGCCGTTGCCCGTGTATTCGCCTGAGGTAATTGGCTCACCGCCTTGGTCAATCACTTCTTGATAGATATAAGGATTGCTGGCGCGGCTCATGATATTGGCGATATCAGCAGAGGGCATGTGCTTGGCGGCATCGATGCGGAAGCCAGCTACGCCCAAACTGCGCAAATCATTGAGGTAGGCAGCCAATTTGCCTCGCACATAATCTGATTCAGTTTTGAGATCGGCGAGGTTGACCAATTCACAATTCTGAACTTCCCAACGATCTTGGTAGTTGCTGATATCGTCGGTGCCATTGCGGCCACAGTGGTGGAAATCTTGGGTTTGATAGTTGCCAGGGTAGTTGTAGCTGGTGTAGCTTGAGCCAGCCACACCTGTGCCACTACCCACGCCAGTCATATGGTTGATCACGGCATCGACATAAATATCGACCCCGACCGCTTTACAGCGCGAAACCATGTTGGCAAACTCAGCGCGAGTGCCCGAGCGGCTTTGAATCTGATAGCTAACTGGTTGATAGCGCGTCCACCATTGCGAGCCTTGGATGTGCTCTTGGGGTGGTGAGACTTGGACAGCTGCGAAGCCCTTGGGTCCGAGCCAATTTTCGCATTCTTTGGCGATGTCAGTCCATTTCCATTCGAATAAATGGACGAAGGCCGTGCGTGGAGTAGTTTGGGCTTGCGTTGCCCGTGGAGCGGTTCCAAAAAAGCCAACCGAAAAGATGATCACAACCAAGACGAACAGTGTCAGCCGCGCCATTGCGCGAGTGGTCCGTGACATAAACGTCCCTCCTTTGGGGCGTGAACGGTTGATCGATATTTTTAAACTGCCGTGCTAGTCTCAGGCCTAGGATTGTTGAAACGACACAGCGCCTACGGGGAATGAATCAACGATGATTCATCGAGCCACTATCAATTTGTTTATAGATCGAACAAAGTTTTAGCCCTAGAAAAATACCGTCGTACTAAGTTGTGATGTTGTGTAGCATTATAAGTACGATTAGGCAAATGTCCCGATTCGGGCTGGTACTTTTGGTTCGTTCGTTTGTTGGACGAAGTATACACAAGCGATTTAGGCTTGTCAAGCAAAAATCTTTAGGAAATTTTAGCTTTTTAATAATTTGTAACAAATAGCAAGAATGAGGGGTCAGAGATCAGGATTCAGGAGTAAAGGGCTGGGGATCGGTTTTTAACGCAGAGAAGGCGAAGGGGCGAGGGTTCAGGGGTCAGCGATCAGCGGTCAAGATTGCTGATTGGGCGAGCTAATTCAAAACTGACCCCTCGTCCCTGAATCCTAACCCCTCACCCC
The DNA here is from genome assembly GCF_039545135.1 of Herpetosiphon gulosus. NCBI lineage: Bacteria > Bacillati > Chloroflexota > Chloroflexia > Herpetosiphonales > Herpetosiphonaceae > Herpetosiphon > Herpetosiphon gulosus. The sequence goes on from NZ_BAABRU010000010.1 coordinate 22,911, forward strand.
TTCGTGCTCTTCGTGTCCTTCGTGGATCGATGCGCTAATCCAGCCGATTGAAATTCGACTGTTGATGCTGATTCATGCTTGCAAAACCTCAGCAAGATTGTTGAGAGGTTTTTGTGACAATCGGCACAAAGCGCGGCAAATTCATGGCAAATTGATCAAAAAGTCATGCTTACAGCCATGGCCTTGGGCTGATTTCTGCCCGTTGCAAAGGGATTCAGGCCATTCTTGACTAATGTTAACAAGTTTGACAAGAGCATATGCATCCTTTATACTTGAGAATGTGCAAAAAAGCACAAAATCCCACAGTCGTCTAAAGATTTCGTTGCCCACCGTTGTGCATGACCGACAGAATGCCGCATGGTTGGGCTATAAACGCGGAGGGATCGCCTTGTCCACTAAACGAAACATATGGATTCCTGTCGGTATTGTCCTCGTTGTGGGGATTCTACTGCGCATATTCCTGCCTGTGGGGAAGCCACTGGTGTCGGTTCGCGCTGAAGAAGTTTTCCACATAGGATCATACAACGTCACAAACTCCTTGTTGCTAACATGGGTTGTGATGATTTTGCTTGTTGTGCTCTCGTTGGCGGCTACTGCAAAATTGCGCAGTGGCAATGACGAAGCCTTGAAGCACCCCAAGGGCTTGCAAAATGCCTTGGAATATGGTGTTGAAGTTCTCTACAACACTATGCAAGGGGTTAGCCCGAAATATGTAGCCCGCTTCTTTGTCGTGGTTGCAACCATCTTCTTCTTGGTCTTGCCTTCAAACTGGTTTGGCTTGGTCCCCGGTGTTGGTTCACTTGGGGTTTGTTTTGCTGAATCCGAGTTGGAAGTCATGCACGGCTACACTCCAGTAGCTGGCGCTGGCCCAAGCGAAAAAGTCATCGGTGCTCAAAAAGTTTGGTCGGATTACACCAACAAGTGTGCGGGAACTGCTGATACCTTGGTGCGGGCTGAAGCCTTAGCCCAAGGCATCGTCTTGCCAGCAACCTTGGAAACGCCTGAGCAAATTGCCCAATACAAAGCAGTCTCAGCCGAACTCGACCACGCTGGCACAATCACGCCTTTGTTCCACCCCTTCTTGCGCCCAGGTAGCGCCGACTTGAATATGACCTTGGCTTTGGCCTTGATCTCATTCGTCGTCACCGAATTCTGGGGCTTCCGCAAGCAAGGTTTTGGCTACTTGGGCAAGTTCTTTATCTTCAACCAAGGGCCAATTCAGTTCTTCGTGGGGATTATCGAACTCGTTTCAGAATTCGCTCGCATCATCTCGTTTACCTTCCGGCTTTTCGGCAACATCTTTGCCGGCGAAGTGGTGCTCTTGGTGATGGCGTTCCTGTTCCCAGCATTGCTTTCATTGCCATTCTATGGCTTGGAATTGTTCGTGGGCTTGGTTCAAGCCTTCGTGTTTGCAATGCTGACCATGGCGTTTATCGATATGGCCGCTGAATCGCATGGCGATCATGGCCACGAAGAACACGCCCACTAATCACTTGATCGCCATTTGATCGCATAAAAACGTTCTTTGATACAGATTAAGTTCTTTTGGAGGATAACGCTCATGACGGATACAGGTGCACGTTTGTTGGCTGCGGCTCTCGCTATCGGTTTAGCAGCAATTGGCCCTGGGATCGGCGTAGGTTTGTTGGTTGCTGGTGCATTGCAAGCTATTGCCCGCAACCCAGAAACTGAAGGCTCGATTCGTACCAACATGTTCGTTGGTATCGCCTTGACTGAAGGTTTGGCAATCTTCGGTTTGGTTATCTCGCTGCTAATCGGGTTCGGCGTGCTCTAAGCACCACACAAACGCTACCGCTGACATTCGTTGATGGCGTTTCGCCGCTGCGCAGCGCCATCTCCCAAGGGGGACTTACATGGATAAGCTTGGGGTTGATCTCCCGCTCCTTATCTCGCAAATTGTCAACTTCTGCTTGTTGGCATTCTTGCTCAATACATTTCTTTACAAACCAGTTTTGAATGCCTTGCAAGCCCGCTCAGAGCGGATTCGCGAGAGCTTAGATAACGCCGAAAAAGTCAAGCAACAATTGGCACGGGTTGATGCCGACTACGAAGCGAAGCTCCAAGAAGCTCGCCGCGAAGGTCAAACCATCATCAGCCAAGCCCAAGAACGCGCTCGTGCCCAAGAAGCCGAGTTGTTGGTTGTTGCTCGCAATAACGCTGCCAAGATCGAAGAAGAAGCTCGTGGTAAAGTCGAGCAAGAACGCCAACAAGTGTTGCGCGGCTTGCAAGGCCAATTGGCTTCTTTGGTGACCGAAACCGCCAGCAATGTGCTTGGCCGCGAACTGCAAACCAAAGGTCACGACGAGTTGATCAATAAATCAATTGACCAACTTGGGAGGCTGAACTAATGAGCAGCCGCGAACCCGCAAGCTACGCCCGCGCTGTCTATGATTCATTAGTTGCAGCGCTCACAGCCGAAGGCCAAGAGCAACTCTTGCCCGCCGTGCTGGATGAGTTGGTGCAGTTGGCGCGTTCGGGCGGCCCAACCGCGGCAGAAGTTACAAGCGCCGTTGAACTTAGCGCTGAACAACGAACTAAGATCGAAAAAGATCTCAAGGCTCGTTATGGCGCATTGCTTGATATCGCCTACAAAGTCGATCCAGAAATCCTGGGCGGCTTGTTGGTGCGTGTCGGCGATAAGGTGCTTGATTCAACTCTCCGCCAACGCCTCAACGCAGTCCAACGCAATATGATGGCCGGATAACTGTGAGGAGTGATGAAGCAGCCGCTTCATCCTTCATACTTCGATCATAGAGGCAAACAATGGCTGTAACAGCAGAAGATATTCTTAGTCGTCTTAAAGCCAGCATCCAGCAATCTGTCGGCGGAGACCCAACTGCGGTCAACGTCGGGACGGTTGCGAGTGTTGGTGACGGCGTGGCGCGGATCGAAGGTCTGCGCGATGTTATGGCTTCGGAGTTGCTTGAATTCAAGCAAACGAAGTCAGGCGAAACCGTCATGGGCATCGCGCTGAACTTGGAAAAAGATAACGTCGCTGCCGTTATTTTGGGCGATTATCTCGAAATTGAAGAAGGCGACTTGGTACGCTCAACTGGCAAGATTATTTCAGTGCCAGTTGGTCAAGAGTTGCTTGGCCGTGTCGTTGACCCACTGGGCCGCCCACTCGATGGCAAAGGTCCAATCAGCGCCAGCAAAACCCGCGAAGTCGAACGGATCGCCCCGGGTGTGATCGAGCGTAAATCGGTGAGCCAACCAGTCCAAACTGGGATCTTGGCAATCGATGCGCTGATTCCAATCGGTCGTGGTCAACGTGAGTTGATCATCGGTGACCGCCAAACTGGTAAGACCGCGATCGCGATCGATACGATCATTAACCAACGCGGTCAAGGTATGGTTTGTGTGTATGTCGCAATCGGCCAAAAGCGCTCGAAAGTGGCTCAAACCATCACCACGCTTGAGCAAAATGGCGCAATGGATTACACCATCGTGGTCAATGCTTCAGCTTCAGAATCAGCAGCTTTGCAATATATCGCCCCTTACTCAGGCTGTGCCATCGCTGAGGAAGTGATGGAAGCTGGCGTAACCGTCGATGGCAACGTGGTCAAAGATGCGCTGATCATCTATGACGACTTGTCGAAGCACGCTGTGGCCTATCGCCAAGTGTCGTTGTTGCTGCGCCGCCCTCCAGGCCGCGAAGCCTACCCTGGCGACGTGTTCTACTTGCACTCACGCTTGTTGGAACGTGCTGCCCGTTTGAGCGAAGTCAATGGCGGCGGTTCGATTACGGCCTTGCCAATCATCGAAACCCAAGCCAACGACGTGTCAGCCTACATTCCTACCAACGTGATTTCGATCACCGACGGTCAAATCTTCTTGGAATCGGACTTGTTCTACGCTGGTCAACGCCCAGCCTTGAACGTTGGTATCTCGGTGAGCCGCGTAGGTTCATCGGCCCAAACCAAAGCCATGAAGACCGTTGCTGGTAAGATGAAGCTCGAATTGGCGCAGTTCCGCGAATTGGCAGCTTTTGCCATGTTTGCTTCCGATTTGGATGCAGGCACCAAAGCCCAAATCGAACGTGGTCAACGCCTTTCAGAATTGCTCAAGCAACCCCAATACCAACCAATCGCTTTGGAAGACCAAGTGATTATTCTGTGGGTTGCTGGGAACGGCTTCTTGGATGATGTTCCAGTTGCCCGTATCAACGACTTCAAGCGCGATTTCTGGCAGTTTATCCACAGCAGCTATGCTGAGGTTGGCCGCGCGATCGCCAACGAAAAAGTCTTGAGCGAAGCAACCGTCGCCACCTTGCGCAAGGCCGTGACCGAATTCAAGCAAACGGCGAGTTATAAATAGATAGGGGTTGGGGGCTGGGGGTCAGGGGTCAGTTACCTTGATCCCACCCTCGCCTCAATCTCTTTCTTTACGAGGATTTTATGGCTTCAGCACGAGAAATTCGGCGGCGGATCAAGAGTGTTAAGAACACTGGCAAAATCACCAAAGCGATGGAGCTAGTGTCGGCCTCGAAGATGCGTCGCGCTCAACGAAACGTGCTTGCAACCCGTCCCTATGCCGACCGCCTTTACGATGTAATGGGCGAGTTGACGTTGCGGTCGATGGGTGGCGGCACGAAACACCCGTTGTTGCAGCCGCATCCCACAGTAACTCGTGTTGCGTTGATTTTGATCACGCCCGACCGTGGGCTGTGCGGTGCGCTTAATTCAAACTTGACGCGTGCAGCGGCTCGCTTTATCACAGATCAAAAAAGCCAAGGTCGTAGTGTTTCAGTGATTGCTATCGGCAAAAAAGGTCGCGATTTCATTTTACGAGTTGGTCAAAAACTCGATTCTGAAATCATTGGCTTGGGCGATGCGCCACCATTGGTGGATGTTTTGCCCGCCGCCACGACGGCCATCAATGGCTATAGCCCCGATGCGAGCGGTAACTACGACTACGATGAAGTCTACTTGCTTTGCGCCGAGTTCGTAAACACCTTGGTTCAACGGCCAAAATTGCGCCGTTTCTTGCCAGTTGAAGCCCCAGGCAACGCTGGCGCGACCAAGGTCGATTACTCTTACGAACCAAGCCAAGAAGATGTGCTTGACCAATTATTGCCACGCTTTATTGAAGTGCAGCTTTACCAAGCCATCCTTGAATCAATTGCAAGTGAACATTCGGCTCGGATGATGGCCATGCGCAATGCCAATGACAATGCCAAAGAATTGGTGCGCGACTTGACCTTGACCTATAACAAGGCTCGTCAAGCAGCTATCACCACTGAGATTAGCGAAATCGCCGCTGGTGCAACAGCGCTCAACCAATAATCAGCTAGTTTGTGCTAGCGATTGTTGACCATTTGGAGAATTCCATGGCAACTGGAAAAATTTTACAAATTACTGGCGTGGTTATCGACGCAGAATTTCCTGCCGATGGCCTGCCACAAATTTATAACGCGTTGGAAATTCCCTTGGGCGAAGGCCGCTCATCGCTGATCTGCGAAGTCCAACAGCAGTTGGGCGATAGCGTGGTTCGCGCGGTCGCTATGTCCACCACCGACGGCCTTGTCCGTGGGATGGACGTAATCGACACTGGCGCACCAATCAGCGTGCCAGTTGGCCCTGAAACCTTGGGTCGGGTGTTCGACGTTCAAGGTCGGCCCATCGACGGTGAAGGCCCAGTTGGTACTACCAAAACCATGCCAATTCACCGCCCAGCTCCTACGTTTGAAGAACAATCGAACCGCGCCGAGTTGTTTGAAACCGGCATCAAGGTTATCGACTTGATCGCACCCTTCACCAAGGGTGGTAAAACTGGGGTGTTCGGTGGCGCAGGTGTGGGCAAGACCGTTATTATCCAAGAGTTGATCTCGAATATCGCTAAAGAACAATCCGGTTATTCGGTGTTCGCAGGCGTAGGCGAGCGCTCACGCGAAGGTAACGACTTGATCCACGAAATGAAGGATTCAAAAATTCCTGGCACCGACCAAACCGTGTTTGATAAAACCGTGATGGTGTTCGGTCAGATGAACGAACCACCAGGAGCACGCTTGCGGGTGGCACTTTCAGCCTTGACCATGGCTGAGCACTTCCGCGAAGAAGGCCGCGACGTGCTATTGTTCGTCGATAACATCTTCCGCTTTACCCAAGCAGGCTCGGAAGTGTCGGCACTCTTGGGCCGGATGCCTTCACAGGTGGGTTACCAACCAACCCTTGGGACCGAGATGGGTGAGTTGCAAGAACGCATCACCTCGACCAAGACTGGCTCGATTACCTCGTTGCAAGCCGTGTATGTGCCTGCTGACGACTACACCGACCCAGCTCCAGCCACAACCTTTGCGCACTTGGATGCAACGATTTCGCTGGAACGCTCGATCTCAGAAAAAGGCATCTACCCTGCGGTGGACCCACTGGCTTCAACCAGCCGGATTCTCGACCCCAACATTGTGGGTGAAGAACACTACCGCGTGGCGACCGAAGTCCAACGGATGTTGCAACGCTACAAAGACTTGCAAGATATTATTGCAATCTTGGGTGTCGAAGAATTGTCAGACGACGACAAATTGACAGTTTCCCGCGCCCGCAAGCTCGAACGCTTCTTCTCACAACCATTCGGCGTGGCTGAAGTGTTTACCAATATTCCCGGCAAGTATGTCGCGGTTGGCGATACTGTCAAGAGCTTTGCCCGCGTCTTAGCAGGCGAGTTCGACCACATTCCCGAAAGCTTCTTCTTTATGAAGGGTGGCATCGACGATGTGGTAGCCGCCTACGATGCATCAAAGCAATAATCGATCAATGATTATCTGACCCTGCGCCGGCTGGAACGGGCATTAGTCCCCGCCCCATTCCGGCGCATTGTCTATAATCGCTGTGAGGATGTGTATGCCAATCCAATTGGAAATCGTCACCGCTGAGCGCGTGGTTCTTTCCGAAGAAGTCGATATGGTCAGTGCACCTTCAGTCGAGGGTCGGGTGGGGATTTTGCCTCGCCACGAGCCATTACTGACGGTGTTGCAACCAGGCGAATTGCACTATGTAAAAAATGGTGTTAGCATGCCCTACGCTATCAGTGGTGGCTTCATGGAAGTCTTGCCAAATCGGGTGACGATTTTGGCCGATACCGCTGAACGCGCTGATGAAATCGATGAAACCCGGGCCGAACAAGCTCGCTTGCACGCTGAACAAGCTATGCGTGATCGTCAAAGCACCGAGGATCTTGCTCGGGCCGAGATTGCCTTGCGCCGCGCTACAGTTCGTTTGCAAGTTGCAAAATTGCGCCGCAATCGTCAATAGTAGGAAGCATGAGTATAAAGAACATCAGCGATTGTCTATGGCCTCTAAACCTGTGATAATTGGTTGGTGTTCTTTGTACGTTTGGAATAATTAAGGTATGGCACGAAAAATTGGGATTGACCTAGGCACGGCAAATGTGCTTGTCTACATCAAGGGCAAAGGAATTGTCTTGTCCGAGCCGTCGGTGGTGGCGCTCTCGCGCAAAACCAATAAGATTCGCGCAGTTGGCACTGATGCCCTGGCGATGCTTGGCCGTGAACCCGAAAGCGTTGAGGTGATTCGCCCAATGCTCAACGGGGTGATCGCCGATTATGAAACCACCAAGGCGATGTTGGAGCACTTTATCGATAAAACCCGTGGCTTTGGCAAGCCCGATGTGATGATTTGTATTCCGGCTGGGGTAACTACCGTCGAGATGCGGGCTGTGCGCGATGCCGCTCGTAAAGCTGGTGCACGCCGCGCCTATTTGATTCGTGAGCCACTTGCTGCTGCGATTGGCGCGAATATTCCGGTGGCTCAACCATCTGGCAACTTGATTATTGATATTGGTGGTGGTACAACTGAAGTTGCCGTGATTTCGCTCAACGATATTGTGGTGAGCAATTCGGTACGGGTTGGTGGCAATAAGTTCGATGAAGCCATCGCCGCCTATATCAAACGTAAATATAATATGATGATCGGCGAACGCACGGCTGAAAGTATTAAAATTGAAATTGGTTCAGCCTTGCCGCTCGATCGTCCATTGACCATGCAAGTGCGCGGTCGCGACCAAGTTGCTGGCTTGCCACGCACGATCGAGGTCGATTCCAACGAAATTACCGATGCTATCCAAGAGCCACTTGAGGCGATTATCAGTGCGGTGCGCTCGGTCTTGGTCGAAACGCCCCCCGAATTATCATCGGATATTATTGATAAGGGGATGGTGATGACTGGCGGTGGCTCGATGCTGCGCCGGATCAACGAATTGTTGACTGAGGTTACGGGTGTGCCCTGTTACGTTGCCGACCAGCCCGCCAACTGCGTGGCCATCGGCACAGGCCTTGCCCTAGAAAATCTCGAAATTCTCCGCGAAAGTTTGTCGGGGAGTGATATAAATTAGGGGCTAGGGATGAGGGGTCAGGGGCTAGGGGCTAGGGGTCAGTAACTAACCTTTAGATGCTCAAGCCTAAACCCTAACAACTGAATCCTGAACCCTAACTCCTGACCCCTACCCACGATTATTCAACGTTGAATGATCGACTTGGACGATTGACATTTATGCAAGTTGGCAGTGATTGCTGGCCCATTCATTGAAGTAATGAACTGAGTAGCATTGAGCTACGGTTGTTGCTTCAGCGAGGTTTTCTATGGAAATGCGCGACGATGCGCGGCTCGCCGATGAAGTCGAGAAGTTTAGCCACACAGCGGATACGCTTTCGCTTGATACGAAAGAACGTATGCGCGATGTTGTTGCTCCTAAAATTAAGGCTGCGGTTGCCCAACGTGAGGCAATGGTGGCCGAATTAACTAGCCAACCTGTCCAGGCTCCAGCCAGCGAATTAGCCAAGGCTGATCCCCGCCGTGTGACAATTACCCAAGTGCGCAATCATCCCCATACCTATGCCTACCTTGATGCCGCCAATAATCAGCTTAAGTTGATTGGCTATACCGAGCATGGTCGTCGCCATGCCGCGTTAGTCGGCCATATTGGGGCAAATGTGTTGCGCCGCCTAAAATTCTCGGCTCGCGAAATTGAGCTAGCGGAAATTGCGGGCTTGTTGCACGACATTGGCAATAGCATTAATCGCAATGATCACGGCCAAACAGGGGCGCTGCTGGCCAAAGATATTTTGAGCAGCCTCGATATGCCAATCGACGAGATCATCACGATTATGGGGGCGATTGGCAACCACGAGGAAGAACGCGGCCATGCGGTTTCAACCGTGGCGGCGGCACTGATTTTGGCCGATAAATCTGATGTGCATCGTTCGCGGGTGCAAAACAGTGATCCCACCACATTTGATATTCATGATCGGGTTAATTACGCTGCGACCAAATCATTTTTACGGGTTGATACTGAGCAACGCCGTGTTACACTGCAATTAACGATCGACACCGAGATGGCCTCGGTGATGGATTATTTTGAAATTTTTCTTTCACGAATGGTAATGTGCCGCCGTGCTGCTGAGTTTCTTGGCAGCCGCTTTGGCCTCTCGATTAACGATGTATCGGTGTTGTAGCTGCTACGCTAGCTGGCTCACCAAGCGCAAGTTGAACGCGCTTGTGCTGGTTGTAGCCGCTACGGCAGCTTATTTTTATTTCTCTTTATCTAAAGGAGCCATCTCATGACCGAACGAGCCGTATTAAGTGAAGGCGACACTGTAGGCGCTAATTTACATGTCAAGCAAGCCTATCGCAACTTAACGGTGCCGCAATTGGTGGAAGCTGCTCTCAAACGGGGCGAAGCCGTTTTATCGGCTACTGGGGCTGTCGTTGCCACCACGGGCGCACGCACGGGTCGTTCTGCAGATGATAAGTTTGTGGTGGAAACACCGGCGGCTGCGTCAATGCACTGGACGAAATTCCATAAAGCCATGAAGCCCGAAACCTATGCCACGATCAAGGCCAAGGCGTTGGCCCACATGGCTGAACGTGAGATGTTTGTTTTAGATGCCAGCGCTGGGGCTGATCCAGCTTATGCGCTACCAATTCGCGTGGTGACCGAGTATGCTTGGCATAACTTGTTCGCTAAGCAATTGTTCCGCGATGCGATCAGCAGCGATCAACAACCACAATGGACGGTGCTCAACTTGCCAAGTTTGAAGCTTGATCCAGCGGTCGATGGCTCGCGCTCAGAAGTTGCCGCCATGATCAATCTCGATGAAAAATTGATTTTAATTGTTGGCACTGAATACGCTGGCGAGATCAAGAAATCGATCTTTACGGTGTTGAACATGGTGTTGCCAAGCCAAGGCGTGATGCCAATGCACTGCTCAGCCAATATTGGCAGCAAAGGCGATGTAGCTTTGTTCTTCGGCCTCTCGGGCACGGGCAAAACCACGCTTTCAGCCGACCCCGAGCGAATTTTGATTGGCGATGATGAGCATGGTTGGAGCGCCAACGGTGTGTTCAACTTTGAAGGCGGCTGCTATGCTAAGTGTATCCGCCTGCGCCGCGAATCGGAGCCAGAAATTTTCGATGCGATTCGCTATGGGGCGGTGCTCGAAAACGTGGTGCTCAGCGATAGCCGCGATCCCAATTATGATGATGCGTCGTTGACCGAAAATACCCGCGCAGCCTATCCCTTGGAATACATTCCCAACGTCAGCGAAACGGGTATGGGCGGCCAACCAGAAACGATCATCTTCTTGACCGCTGATGCTTTTGGGGTTTTGCCGCCAATCGCCAAGCTCAGCCCTGAACAAGCGATGTATCACTTCTTGTCGGGCTATACCGCCAAGTTGGCAGGCACCGAAACGGGCGTTGGCTCAGAGCCACAAGCAACATTTAGCACCTGCTTTGGCGCACCGTTTATGCCATTGCATCCAACCGTTTACGCCGATTTGCTCGGCCAAAAAATGCGCGAACACAAAGTTCGAGTATTTTTGGTCAACACTGGCTGGACTGGTGGTTCGTTCGGGGTTGGCAAGCGCATGAGCTTACGCGATACCCGCACGATGGTGCATGCCGCCTTGGCTGGCAAGCTCGATGATGTGGAAATGTGGCACGATGCTCGTTTCAACCTCGATGTGCCTGTGGCGATCGAAGGCGTTGATAACAGCGTCTTGCAACCTCGTCAAACTTGGGCTGATGCCAGCGAATACGATCGCGTTGCCGATGACTTGGCTGCTCGCTTCCGCAAGAACTTCGAGCAATATGCCGAACGCGCTGGCGAAACCGTGGTAAACGCTGGCCCACAAGCGTAGGGTAGACCCTCACCCCCTAGCCCCCTCTCCCGCCCAGCGAGGCGAGGGGGAACCATTCCACCATGACGAAGGAAACACCCCTCGCCCGCCGCAGTGGGAGAGGGGCTGGGGGTGAGGGCATGCAGTTTCTTGCGAACCACTAAACCTAACATTCGTGCTCTTCGCGTTCTTCGCGGTTAAACTACCCCTTATCCTTTTGACTCTTATCTTTGGGTTTTGCCACTGGCTTTTCGGCCTTTTGACTTTTGCCTTCTGAATTGGCTTCCAGCTCCTCAAGCACCCGTAAGATCAACAATGAATCTTGGAGATCAAGCTCAGCACATAATGAATGCCAATCGCGTTCGCCTGCCCAGATCCGCTGAATGATTGCTGGTATTTTGCTCCAATCGCCTTGCTGCATCTTGGGAAATTCTTGCTCAACCGCAGATCGGGCCTGTTGATTGCCTTGGCTTGCCGCGACAATGGCTGCGATCAACTTTCCATGTTGTTGATCGATATGCCAGCGATTGGCGGCGTGGGCTGCAAAGGAAATGCGTGCTTGCTGGAGATAGTCTGCTGCTTGCGCTGCTTGGCCTGCTAAATCGGCTAATTTGGCAAGTAAAATAAATATTTTCCATACCTCAGCGATGGCAGAATCGATCGTTTGCATAAGTGATAAGGCTTGTTCAGCATAGCCTTGGGCTTCGGCCAAGCGGCTAGACGGCCAAGTACCGATTTGAATTTGGTCGGCAATCAGATCAGCGAGATTATTGAGCATTGCGGCTTTCTCAAATGCTGGCAGATCGGGGGTTTGTAATGCCCGTTGAAGCCAACCCTCGGCCTCGCTTGGCTTGCCTGCTGATGCGGTCACAATTGCCAAGTGATTGCAGGTTCGCGCTGTCCCAAGGCTATCGCGCAAATTTTCTTTGATCGCAAGGCTCTGGCGGTAGTATTGTTCGGCGTTTGGCCAATCTTGTTGCTCTTGGGCAACTCTGCCCAGTTGATGGTAGATAATTGCTTCGGCACTTGGCTCGTTTAACCGCTGATAGATTACCAAGGCTGCATCATATTTTTGTGTAGCTTCAGCATACGGACGTTGTTTCAATGCTAATGTCCCAAGGAACTCTAAAATTACCGCTTGATTGCGTTCATTACCAATTTGTTTTGCAATCGCGAGGGCTTGATCATAGCAACGCTGAGCCTCGACAAATTGGCCTTGATCGCGGTGGTAATTGGCAATCTCATTCAATAACGCTGATTTCTGCCCAAGATACATCTTGTCATCTGATTGTTGGCTGAGCAAGTGCTCAATCATGCTCAAGGCTTGCTGATGGAACCCTTGCGCTTGAGCCGGTTGGCCTAAGGCTTGGATACAACGCCCAATGCGGGTAAGCGTTAGACAATGCTGATACGAACCAACGCCACGCGGCTGATCGGCTGGCTGTTGCTCGATCCGCGCTAAAAGTCGCCCAAAATGCTGGAGTGCTGCATCGTAACGACCTTGGGCAAATTCCGCCTCGCCAAGCTCTGATTCATGCAGATATTCGGCTTCCGAAAGTTGCTGATTCACTACCACATACTGGGCAAGCTGTTGATTAAGCAGATTGCGCTCACGTTGCATGCCAAAGAAATCGTAGAAGTAATTCAGCGTATTAGCCATATCCACCGCCGCAGGAATCTCCTTGAGGCTTAACAACCCTTGGATTGCCCGTTGCAGGTTGGGCAGTTCATAGCGCACCAAGCTGCGAACTGCTTGTGGGTTTTGGCGATCTTGCTGATAACAATATCTTGATAACTGGTAATAACGCACGGCGAAGCGTTGCTCCAATTCCGTATTGGCAGGGTGCTGCTGGCGTAAATAGGGCGTGAGGGTTGGGTGAAAACGCAAAAATGGTATCGCAATACCTTGAATTGCTACAGGCATAATTAATGCCGCATGCTCTAAAGCAGCGCAGAGTTGAGGCCATTGTTCAGCTGGAATTTCCGTAATTGCCAAAAGATCGTCTTCACTTGCGCCGCCTTCAAATGGCGTGAGCCGCGTTAGCCACTCGCGTTGGTCAGGGCTGAGCCGTTGCAGCGAGTAGCTGAGCGAGGCTTCGAGCGAGCTATGGCGTTGGTTGGGGCTGGTTTCATCGGTGAATTGGGCTAAGGCGCTGCTATAGTCGCTCAGCAGTTGCTCGATGCGCAAATTGGGGTCGCGTAAGGCGCGTAGGGTCAAGCCCATGGCTAGTGGGTGATGATCGAGCCGTGCCAACAGGCTGCTTAATTGCAATTTTGGCGCACGCCGTCGATCAATCGCCAGATCGTTGAGCAAGGCCGTGGCAAAGCTATAGGCTGCGGGTGCATCCAAGCCGCGCATGGCAATCACACTAGTATATTGGCCTTGCTGCAAGCGACTATCGCGCAAATCATAATCACGGCAGGTCAAAATGATGCCTGCACCTGCTTGCCGCAAGCCCAGTACACAATCCCACAAGGCTTGACGTTCTTGGGCTTCCAATACATTCAGCTCAACATTGCCCGCATTGGGCAAAATGCTCTCCAAATTATCAGCAATAATTAGCAATGGCTTTTTGCGTAGGTGTGGCTTGAAGCGCTTTAAGGCTGCTTGCAGATCGTGCGAATCGGTTTCGGGTAATTCATAATGGCGGGCAATCGCGCTGAGTAGGGCAATTTGGCTGCCGCCATGTTCAAACGACAGCAACAATGCGCCTTGATAGAGCTTGGTTTGGGTTAGCCATGCGGCGGCTTCGCTGGCTAAGCGGGTTTTGCCAATGCCGCCAAAGCCATACAACAAGGCAATTTTGCCCTTGAGCAAAGCCCGTTCAAGCTGCAACAGCTCCTTGGCGCGACCAACAAACGGGCGTTGATGCGGGTTTTCGACAAAGCCCGAAAGTTTGGTCGGCTTGGGTCGCGCTGGCTTGCCCGTTGGCGTGAGGTTGATCGCTGCTTGCTGATAAAAATGTGGCAACCACCAATCGGCCAAGCTAATTGGATCAAGTTCTTGTTCGGCGTTGCGGGCGAGGTGCAGGCGCACAGGCTGGCTTTGCAAGGCTTGGCGTGCTCGCTCCAAGGCCACGGGCACAGGCTGGCCCTCAGCGATCAGGCCATATAATTCGCCAAAAAAGAGCGCCGTGGTCGGCACAATCACGCTGGCACTCATCGCCACCACCGCAGGCACGCCCGCCGTCAACAACTGGGTTGCCACACTGCTCAAAGCCTGTTGGCGTTGATACTCGGCATCGTCGCTGGCGCTGGTATCCATAACGCTTGTTTGGCAGGCATCCAACAAGACCAAACGCACGCCAGCGCCGTTCAACAACTCAGCAAAGCGGCTGGCCTTGACATTATCAACTTGATAATCGGCTTTTTCGAACGATAAGACCCCTTGTGGCACGTTGGCCGATTTATAGAGCGTGCTGGTTGACTGGATTTTGGGAAAGCCGCCATGGCCATCGAAATGCAACATATGCACAGGTTTTGTGGCATCTTGCAAGCGCCGCGCCAATTGATCGTAGGTTGGTGGGCGCAAAAACTCCAGCTCGATCATGCCAGGCTTGAGTTTTTCAGTTTGTTCTAAGTGTTGTAATTGGTTAAAAATGGTTTGGGCTGAGCTGCGCGGATCGAGAAAATTTTGATCATCAGGCCGCGCCACAACTACCACCACCCGCAAAGGCATGGCAAATTGCTGAGCGGCAATTTTTGCGCGAACGCTGGAAACGGTGCGATAGATCGCGACAGGATTGATTCGCCGTTGGTTCAAAAAGCCAAAATCATCGTGGAGCAACTCCCATGGCACGCTCAACACGGCGGGAATCACGCTTAAAATTTGTAAGGTTGGTACGCCAGCATCAACCTGCATCTATTCGGCATAAATTTCGGCGGCATCGGCGCTTGATTTGAAAATTGCTTTAAACAGCGCCTTGCCAACCGTGGCTAACTCGGCCTCAACTCGGGCGGCGCGTTCGCGAAACTCCAAAAACGGCCAATCTAAATAGCGCTCAAAATACCATTGAAAGTCGGCGCGTTGCTCTTTGGTTGGCAGTGCAGGCAATGGGCCGCTGGAAGTCAGTTGATTGAAGCGCAACATCCATTGGGCTAAATCGGGCGAATCAGCGGCAGCAGCAGTACATTCGAGGGTGAGGATGTTTGGTTGGCTCATGGGGCGGCTCCTCGGCTAGCAACACACCATTATCCTATCATGGCCTAACTGCGAATGGTAGCCTACGAGCAGCACACGTTTTAATCCACGAAGTTCGTAACCACGAAGGACACGAAGAGCACGAAGAGTTGATCCACGAAGGACACGAAGAGCACGAATGTTGGGTTTAGTGGTTGCCTGAGATGTCTACAATTATCAGTGAACCACTAAATCAGCCTTAGTGTAACTTCGTGCTCTTCGTGGATCAACATAAAAATTTTCGTGGTTACAGGGATAGTTGATCGGCTGGGTAGGCAATTGCCAAGATGCTGCCTTGGGTTGCTTGGGCAAGCTGTTCGGGGTTGACGCGGCTAGGCGCGATTTCGGCCAAAGGTCGCAACACAAAATCACGCTCAAACATACGTGGGTGGGGAATAAGCAAATCAGCGCTGTTCAATTCAAGTTCGCCATACAACAAAATATCGAGATCAAGCGGGCGGGGGCCGTAGCGCAAGCCTGGGCGGCGGCCACAAGCGTGCTCGATCTGTTTGAGTAAGGCCAGCAGCGCATGTGGTGCTAATGAGGTCGTGCCAGCAACTACCGCATTCAAAAACGGCGGCTGATCTTCAACATAGGCTGCTACGGTTTCATAGACGCTGGAATAGTTGGTTAGTTGGACGGCAGGGGCTAAGCCAGCCAAGCCCGCTTGTAAGTTGGCTAGACGATCGCCTTGATTGCTGCCGATGGCTAAATAAACGATGGTCACGCTTGCTCCTGGCGTTGATCTAAGGTTCGTAAGGCATCACGATAGCCCATTTCAAACAAAGCTTGATGATTTTTGCCCTCGTAATCGACGATCCATTCTAAGGGCATGAGTTTTTGCGGCGCAATCACTAATGGCTCGGCCACGCGATAAGGCATCGTGCCAGGCCAGCGCAGCGATTGATCGCCAGTTTTTTCGGCGGCGGCGGTCAGGCGTTGGGCCGCCTCAGCAATTTGGTTATACACCTTGAGCAGTTTAAATGATGCGCGATATGAGGCCAACAATGCCCAATCCAGCGTTAGCCACAACGATTGTGCTAAATCGCTGGGCATGGCCTCAAGATGTTGGTCGCCATCGTTGGGGTCGGCATCCCACGGGGTCATCATTACCACAATAATTTCAACATCGCCGCCAGCGTGTTCGATGACTGGGCCAAGCGGTGTATTGGCCAAAACCGCCCCATCCCAGTACATATCTTCGCCAACTTGAGTCCATGGGTAGACCGCTGGAATACTCGACGAAGCCATAATATGCTCGATGTTGAGTTGATCTTGGGCTTGACCATCAAGTTTATGGTTGCAAAATACCCGCAATGTGCCGCGCCGCACATCGGTGGCGGTCAGCAGCAGGGTTGGTGCAGCGGGGCTATTGATCCGCTCAAAATTCATCCAAGCGCTGAGGGTGTGTCGCCATGGTGTGGTATCAAGCAAACTTTTAAACGGAGTGGCGCTAAAAATGCTGCGAAATTTATGCCAAATGCTCGGGCTATGCAAATTGCGATCAGCCTCAGGCGTTTCAGCCTCAATCTGATCATCGCCGCCATGCTCGTCAGAGGTCAAAATCGAGCGCAGCAAAAAGCGCATCAGTGGTCGGCTAATCGTCGGCAGATCGCTTGAAAGCTGCTGAACGTCCTCGGAGTGCATGTGCAACCAGCGTTGGCGCAGTTGGTCTATAGTCATGCCCGAGGCCAAAGCCGCCCCGTTGACCGCGCCAATCGATGTGCCAGCAATAATATCTGGCCCTTGACCATCGCGCATCCAGCCGCGTTCGACCAAAGCTTGCATCACCCCAACGTGATAAGCTCCACGGCCACCGCCGCCCGAAAGCACCAAAGCTTTTTTTGCCATAACAACCTCGCAGCTTGAAAACCAACAGTAAATAACAGCATTGCTCAATGTTCGACAATGCTGATCGATCTGTCAGTTGCGGCCAAGCGATTTAGAAGATATCGTCCTCGTCTTCGTCGTCGCTAATGCCTAAATCGAGCAGCACCAAATTATTCAGCGCTGGCGATTGACTAAAGGCTTCTTGGCTGCTGCGGGTTAGCTGATTGCCCCACAAATCAAGCTCTTGCAATTGGCCCAAGTTAGTTGTATTGGCCAAACTGGTTGCGCCAACATCGCCAATCGCGTTATCGGCGAGATACAACACCGCCAAATTGCCAAGGCTGGTGCTGGTGGTCAAAGCTTGCACGCCAGCGTCGCCAATCGCATTATCATTGAGTAATAAGGCCTTGAGATTAGTGACATGGCTCGATTGAGCCAAGGCACTCAACCCAGCGTCGCCAATTGCATTCGAGCGCAAATCGAGGCGTTCGGTGTTGGCAAGCACTGGCGAGTTGGCAAGGGCACTAATGCCAGCCGCATCGATATTGGTTGAGGCCAAATTGAGTGTCACAATGCTACGCAGATAGGGCGATTCGGCTAAGGCCTTGGCTCCAGCAAAACCCACATCATTATCGCTGAGATCAAGATGGGTTACATTGCCCAATTGTTCATCTTCAGCGAGCGCCTTCACGCCTGCTGGCCCAATGTTGTTGTTGCTCAAATTGAGTGAGGTTAGTTGGGTCAGATGTTGGGCAGCGGCCAAGGCACTAATTCCAGCATCGCCCAAATCGTTATGATCAATATCGAGCAACTGGAGATTGACCAAGGCTTGACCTTCAACCAACGCCGCGCCGCCAGCCGCGCCCAGCTGATTGCGATACAGCCGTAGTTTGGTTAATTGGGTCAGGCTGGTCGAATTGCTGAGTGCTTGAGCGCCAGCAGCGCCGATTGCATTTTGATACAGCTCTAATTCGTTGAGGTTGCTCAGGTAGGGCGATTGGGCTAAGGCAATCAAGCCAGCATCGCCAATTTGGTTACGTTGCAAACGTAAGGTGCGCAATTGGCTTAAGTGGGGCGATTGCGCCAAGACAATTACAGCGTCATCAGTTAATTGATTTTCGCTGAGGTCAAGCACGCGCACGGTGGCCATGTGCGGTGAGCGAGCCAAGCTATGTGCGACAGCATCACCCCAATTGCGACCATTGAGGGTTAGTTGGGTTACGCCAACCAAACGCCGTTCACGCAAGGCGGCCTTGAGTTCTTCGACGGTGGACACATCATCCAAGGAGACCACGTAATTTTTAAGCTTTGCCATCGTAACGACCTCTGTGTCGGGTTATTTCATTGTTGGTTCATTGTAGCACACTGCCCTTGGCGATTGATTCCCCCTAGTGGCTAGCCAACAGGTGAATCTTAATAATTGGGCCGAGCCTGCTTGACGTTGCCTACACTCTACCGTACACTGCTTGCAGTATACTCAGGAGTTATATCCTATGCCTCGCGTAATTGCCGTCACCAACTTCAAGGGCGGTATTGGCAAGACGACTACCACCGTGAATGTAGCCGCCGGCTTTGCCCTCAAAGGTGCTTCAGTGCTTGTGATCGATGTCGATCCACAGAGCAATGTTCGTATGTGTTTTGGGCATGCCGAACCCCGCCGCTCCCTGTACGATGTTTTGATCGATAACAAGAAAATTCCTGATTGTGTCGTGCAAGTACGCCCCAACATCGACTTACTTGCCTCAAGCGATGCGTTATTGCAAGCACAATCGGATATTGGCAAACGCCCAGATTGGGGTCGGGTGCTCGAAATCGCCCTACGTCCAGTCGTGCGCAACTATGATTTTGTCTTTATTGATTGTAGTGCTTCGTTGACTGTGCTTAACCTGAATGCCTTGATGGCTGCTTCAGATATTATTGTGCCAACCGCTTTGGAACACTTGGCTTTACAAGGGTTGCGCCAACTTGGCCGGAATATCACCCGCATCAAAGGCACAATGGGCGCATTACGTATGATTATCCCCACCATGTTCGATGCGCGGAATCGCCAATCGCACCGTTTACTGGCCTCGTTGCGCGAGGAATATGGCACGCTCGTGACCGACCCAGTTCGGGTCAATGTGCGGTTGTCTGAGGCGACGGTTGAAGGTAAAACGATCTACGAATATGATCCACGCTCAAATGGGGCGATTGATTATGCAGCCTTGGTCGAAAAATTAGGCGATGTGTTTAATTTTCAAGCCAAACCTATGGCAGAGCCTGTGCCTGTGGTCAATCCAGTTCCCGTGGCTCGGCCATTTACCGCCTTTGAAACCCCGCCACCACCACCCGAACCGTCATTGGTTGGCAATTTACAAGCTGAAGAAAAGCCCATGTTTCGTGGCCCAGTCCGCGAGGAATGCCCGCATTGTGGGCGGTTATTAGAGCAAGTGATGCTAGCAGGCTATCGGGTGTATTTTTGCGATCATTGCAAATATAAACGCCAAGAATTAGCCTCGGGAGTTCGCCGCTAGGAATATTTGCGCACGCGCTGCAACCCAAAAACGATTGCAACCAGCCAAATGCCTGCAAAGCCAAGCCGCAAACGGACTAGGTTGTTTGGGCTGACTGTTAACCACGAACCAAGCAGTTGATCAAGCACCCGCGCAATAAATTCAGCTCCAGCCAAATTAAGCCCAAATAACCCAGCATACAGCACAAACGTGATCATGCGCCGTCGCCGACCGTTGCTGATTTGCCAAGCTAAAATGCCGCAGCCAAGCAGCACCAAGCCACTAACCAGCCAACTCCAAAATTCAATTGTCATAATGCTACCTTAAATGAACACCGACTTTATGGGGAAGTATAGCATGAGGAATTTAAGCGGGTAAATAATCACACCATTGTGCTTCTGGCGCAAACGACTGGCTTATTGACCACAAAAACTGCAAACAGCTGGGGTTTGTGGCTCGAAGGCTGCCGATAATGGAGCTGGGTTGATCACGCTGGTAGCCAAAATCAACAAAGCCAACGCGGCGATAATTGCCAAAGCTAATGAGCGATTGAATGGTTGGGTTTGGATGTTCAACATAGCTGCCTCCGAATTAACGTTGCGTTAGAACTGAGGCTAGTATCGCACCCACTTGTGACAAACAGCGTCACATCGTTTTAGGCCTTTGCAAAGCCATAAAAAACACCTACTTACTGGGTTAGTAAGTAGGTGCGATTGGCGCGACCGGAGGGACTCGAACCCCCGACACTTGGTTCCGAAGACCAATGCTCTATCCACTGAGCTACGGTCGCAACGTCTATAGAATACTCGAAATTGGGCTTTGTTGCAAATCTTAAAACCAACAGCGGATGGGAATTCCATCCGCTGTTGGCTGTTCTCAGTGCTGTGTGGAGGAAACCGATGGCGAACTGGCTTATTTGGTCAAGGCTTCGCGAGCGCGTTCGAGTTCAGTGTTCAAGCGTTCTTCGCCTTTGGTGCGCAAGTTGGCAATAATATCATCAACTGATTTGCCATTGGCTTGAGCAACTTGCTCTAAGGTTTTGCCTGCTTGAACTTCGGCTTGAACTTGTTCAACGGTTAGGCCTGTTACATCAGCGGTTGCTTGAACCAATAGGTGTTGGCCGCGACCACCACGACCTGGGCCTTTTTCACTCACAATGCCTTTTTGGTTCATTAAGGTTGGGGCTTCAGTTTTGGCGGTTGCCAAGCGTTCGGCCTTTTGGTCTTCGGTAATTTTGCCATTGGTGACAGCTTCGCTCAAGTTGGTTTCCATTTGAACCAAGGCTGCATCAATCACTGCTTGCTCGCTACTGCCGTTGGCGGTAGCAATTTCGGTCAATGAAGCGCCTTCAACCAATTTGCTGCGCACATCAGCTGTGGTCAATTTGGTCAAGGCTGCGGTTTGCTCAACCAATTGATGATGGATGCCCATGCCGCCGCGTTGACCCATACCACCGCCGCGTCCGCCACGTTTGCCAAACCCAAAGCCTTGGCCTGGATTGGCTGTGGTGCTATCGGGAGTGGTTGGTTGAACCTCGGTGCTATCAGGGGTGGTTGGTGTTTGGGCATTGGTGCTGGCTAAGCGCCCACCAACAAACACCAAGGCAAAAGCGATTGCCACAATTGCCAGCCATTTTCCAAGAGTTTTCATAAAGCCTCCGTTTTGTAGCGTTGCATTCGTCGCTTGTTCGATATGGCTCTAGCATAAACCACCGCTGTGAAGAGCGTATGAAGAAAAGGATGAAGGATGAATTATGAGGGATGAAAGCGAAAATCAATGTCAGGGTGGTTTGGCAATCAGCTGAAGGAAAGGATGAATTATGAGGGAGGAAACTATTCGTGGAATTTGTGCAATTCGTGGCTCAAAACCTAGACGTTGCGTCCCTTCGTATCGCTTCGTGTCCTTCGTGGATCACATTACTCTAACTACTTGACATTTAACCCCAATTAACTTTATACTTAGGTAGTACCTAAAAGAAAGGATTAATAGGTTTATGCGAATTACGGCAGGCGTACAAGATTATGTGAAAGCAATTTATACCCTTCAACAAGAGGAAGCGCCTGTCTCCAACGGTCGGCTGGCTAGTTACTTTGGGTTTAGTGCGCCCACGATCACCGAGATGGTCAAAAAGCTCGAAAGTTTAGAACTGGTTGATTATCAGGCGCGTTATGGGGTGCGGCTCACCGAGATCGGCGAGAAAATCGCGCTCGAGATGATTCGCCACCATCGTTTGCTGGAACTTTATTTAGTGCAAGCCCTTGGCATGTCGTGGGATGAAGTTCACGATGAGGCCGAAGTTTTGGAACATGTGCTCTCTGAAGCGCTGGAAGAACGAATTGCCGAATACTTGGGGCATCCCCAATTTGATCCCCATGGCTCGCCAATTCCGGCCCGCGATGGCAGTATTCCGCAGCGTGATTCATGCTCATTGGCTTTGTTGGAGCTGAATCAGATTGCGCGGATCGTCGAAGTTGAGGATCGTGATGCTGCCCGCTTGCGCTACTTGGCGGATCTTGGTTTAACGCCCAACAACGTTATTAAAATTATTGCCCGAGCGCCGTTTGATGGCCCCTTGACCTTGTGGGTTGGTGCTGATCAAACCCAACAGGTGCTTGATTCACGCTTAGCAACTCGGATTCAAGTGCAAATTGAGCGTTCAATTTAGGCGCTCTTTTTTTACTTGAGTCTTTTAGGTATGCCTAAATAGTTTATTATAAAACCAAAATGAGGTAGTTCGATGCAACGAAAAAATTTCTTGGTGCTGCTGGTATTGCTGCTGGTAAGTTGTGGTCCTAGCAGTTTTGCCCAACCAACCAGCGCCAATCCACCGCTACGAGTGGCCGCAACCGTTGGGATGATTGCCGATGTCGTCAAGCATGTTGGTGGTGAGCATGTCGAAGTGCTTGGCCTGATGGGGCCAGGCGTTGACCCACACCTCTACAAACCCAGCGTTGGCGATGTGCGGATTCTCGATGATGCTGATTTGATTTTTTATGGCGGTTTGGAACTCGAAGGTCGCATGACCGATATGCTCGAAAAGCTCAATCGCCAAAAACCAACGATTGCCGTCACCAGCCAAATCGATCAAAGCCGCTTGCATGCAACTGGTGGCGATTCATTCGACCCGCATATTTGGTTCGATGTGATCTTATGGCGCGATACGATTGCCGTCATTGTTGAAACTTTGGCTAGTTATGATCCAGCCCATGCAGCGGATTATCAGCGCAACGCTGCGGCCTATGCCCAAGAGCTAACTGCACTGGATCAAGAGGTTAAAGACTTGATTGCGACCGTCCCAACCGCTAGTCGGGTATTGATTACTGCTCACGATGCGTTTGGTTACTTTGGCTCAGCCTATGGCTTTGAGGTGCGCGGTTTGCAAGGGTTGAGTACTGCTAGCGAAGCTGGGGCTGGCGATGTTCAAAGCCTGGCCGAATTTATTCAAACCCGCCAAATCAAAGCGATTTTTGTTGAATCCAGCGTGCCGCAAACCACGATTAATGCTGTGCAAAAGGCCGTTCAATCACGCGGCTGGGATGTAGCGATCGGTGGCGAGTTGTTCTCCGATGCCATGGGCGATGCTGGCACTGAAGAAGGAACCTATATCGGTATGGTGCGCCATAACGTCACCACGATTGTTAATGCGTTGAAGTAGTGACAAGGGGTCAGTAGTTAGGGGTCAGAGGCTAGTCCATAAAAAGAAATAGTTGAAATAAAATCTGACCCCTGACCCCTCATCCCAGCCCCCTCATAAAGGAGCCAAACCATATGAACGCTAGTGCAAAACCGCTTGCAATTCACGATCTAACTGTGGCCTACCAAGATAAGCCGGTGTTGTGGGATATTGATTTGAGTGTGCCAACAGGCGTGTTGGCGGCGATTGTTGGGCCAAACGGCGCTGGCAAATCGACCTTGATCAAAGCGACGCTTGGCTTGATGCCCGTGGCGGCTGGTACGGTTGAAATGTTTGGACAGCCCTACGCCAAAGCTCGGCGCATGGTTGGCTATGTGCCGCAACGCTCCAGCGTCGATTGGGATTTTCCGACCAATGCCTTGGATGTGGTATTGATGGGAACTTACGGCCAACTCGGCTGGATTAAGCGGCCAAGCAAAGCCGACCGCGAATGGGCCTTGCATTGTTTAGATCAACTGGCCATGGCCGATTTTGCCCAGCGCCAAATTAGCCAGCTCAGCGGCGGCCAGCAACAACGGGTCTTTTTGGCTCGTGCTTTGGCCCAACGTGCCCAACTTTATCTGATGGATGAGCCATTTGTGGGCGTGGATGCAGTGACCGAACGAGCGATTATCAGTCTATTGCAACAACTGCGCTCGGACGGCAAAACCGTAATTTGCGTGCACCACGACCTTGATTCAGCTCCTGAATATTTTGATTGGGTGGCTTTGTTGAATGTGCGCATGATCGCTGCTGGCCCAATGAAAACAATTTGGACCCCCGAGAATATTAGCCAAACCTATGGTGGCCGAACCCAAAGCCTGATTCGAGGTGCTGCATGAGTATCTTAGATTTATTTCGCGATTATACCCTGCGCAATGTGGCCTTGGGAGCCATGGTTTTAGGCATTGTCAGCGGCATTTTGGGCTGTTTTGCGGTGTTGCGTCGCCAAGGCTTGCTCGGTGATGCGCTCTCACACGCTGCTTTGCCTGGCATCGCCATTGCCTATTTATTAACTGGCTCCAAAGCACCGATTGTGCTTTTGCTAGGGGCAGGCATTGCTGGTTGGGTTGGCACGCTGGTGATCAATCGCATTGTGCGCGATACCCGCATTAGCGAAGATAGCGCCTTGGGGATTGTGCTGAGCGTCTTTTTTGGGGTTGGAATTTTGCTGCTGACCTATATTGCCAAGCGTAACGATGCCAACCAAGCTGGGCTTGACCGCTTTTTGTTTGGTCAAGCGGCAACCTTGGTTGCCACCGATGTGCTAACCATGAGCATTTTGGGCGGTTTGGCATTGGGTTGTTTGGTGTTGCTGTATAAAGAATTTAAGCTGTTGGCGTTTGATCCAGCCTTTGCCGCTAGTCTTGGTTTTCCGCCTAATCGGCTGGGTATTTTGCTCACTAGCCTGATTGTGGTGGCGATTGTGATTGGCTTGCAAACAGTTGGGGTCGTGTTGATGGCAGCGATGTTGGTTGGGCCAGCGGTTGCAGCGCGTCAATGGACGCATCGATTAAGCGTGATGTTGGTGCTTTCAGGTGTGTTTGGCGCAAGCGCAGGCATCGCCGGAACTATGCTCAGCCTTGGGCAAGAGCACGTGCCAACTGGGCCAATGATCATCCTGAGCTTAACCGCAATTGTGACTATTTCACTCTTGTTCGCGCCAGCCCGAGGCTTGGTTTGGGCGAAAATCCGTCAAAACCATTCGCTGAACAACGAGCCACGTAGCCGCGAAATTCAGCCAGCCAAAGGAGAGTAAGCCATGAGTAGCACGTTTGCAATTATTCTGACTGGAATTTTGGTGGCGGCTGCCTGTGCCTCACTTGGCTGTTTCCTGATTTTGCGGCGCATGGCGATGTTGGCCGATGCAATTAGCCATGCGATTTTGCCAGGCTTAGTAGCGGGCTATTTCATTGCTCAAGGCCCAAGTTTATTGGCAGGCTTTTTTGGGGCAGCCTTGGCAGGCTTGATTACCGTGGGCTTGGTTGAGCTACTCAAAAATACCCAACGTGTCGGCGGCGAATCAGCAATTGGAATTGTGTTTCCAGCCATGTTTGCCTTAGGAACCTTCCTCGTCTCGAAATATTATGCCGATGTGCACCTTGATGCCGATGCAGTGCTCTATGGCAACATCGAGTTTGTCGGCTTTGACCATTGGTATCTTGGCGAAACCGATTTGGGTCCACAATCGCTGTGGATCATGGGCGGTTTATGTTTGATCAATCTAATTTTTATCAGTGTTTTTTACAAAGAACTTAAATTGGCAACCTTTGATGCTGGCTTAGCGGCGACGCTTGGCTTCTCGCCAATTTTAATTCACTACGGCCTGATGGCGGTGGTTTCAATTACCACGGTTGGCGCATTTACGGCGGTTGGGGCGATTTTGGTGGTGGCCTTGATGATTGTGCCTGCGGCCACAGCCTATTTGCTGACCGACCGCCTGCCATGGATGATTGGCTTGGCGATTGCGGCTGGGGCGATTGCCGCAGTTGCAGGCTTTGGCTTAGCGTTTATGCTGAATGGCTCGGTTGCAGGCGCAATTGCCACAATTACCGGAGTTGAATTTGGCTTGGCCTTGTTGTTCAGCCCCAAACAGGGATTGGTTGCCCGAGCACGACGCTTGGCTCGCCAACGGATTCAATTTGCTGCCGATACGCTCCTGGTGCACTTGTTGCAACACGAAGGCAGTCCCGAGGCCGCCCATGAAAGTACGATTGGCCATTTGCAAAGCGAATTGAAATGGAATAATAAGTTTGCGCAACGAGTGCTTGATCTGGCCCAGCGGCGGAGTTTGGTGCGCTGCCAAGGCCAACAACTTGAACTGACGACCAGTGGGCGTGAACGGAGTCAGCAAGTCTTGCAATTAGGTCGTGTCTAGCACCGCCCTTCCGCTAGCCACGGTTCCCACCTAGCAGAGCCTACTCAATGGCGAGTAGGCTTTTGTTTATTGATCGCTATTGCCGATGGCGGGCTGGAGATTGCTTATAACAGAAGGATAGAGAATGAGGGGCTAGGGTTTAAGAATCAGCAATCTGTAGGTGTAATGGATTATGAGGTTAAACCAGTTCCACCGTTGCCTCATCCCAAGGGAGCACTCCGAGCGTGGTTCCCCTCACCTCGCGTGCGGGAGAGGGGGCTAGGGGGTGAGGGAACGCAATTCATTAACCCAATTGACAAAAAAGAGCGCCAATGCGATTGGCACTGGCGCTCGCTCAACAGTTGACTGAATTATGGTAAATATTTGAGCGGATTGACCGCCGTGCCATCGACCTTGATGGTGAAGTGCAAGTGAACCCCAGTTGAGTAGCCACCGCCAGCCCGATCATAGGTGCTGCCCATATAGCCGATCAACTGGCCTGCCTCAACCTCTTGGCCTTCGGAAACCACTGGATTCGACATCATATGGCCGTATTCGGTGACCATGCCGGAGCCATGGCTGATTTTGACACAATAACCATAGCCGCTACACCAACCAGCCTCGATGACCGTGCCACGGCGGGCAGCTGAAATTGGCGTGCCCTTGCGATTGGCAATGTCGATGCCGTTATGGAAGCGTCCAACGCTAAAGTTGCGATAGCCAAAACCTGAGGTTAAATCGCCATAGGTTGGCCAAACCCAAACTGGTGGTGGTGGCGGCGGCGGCGGAAAGTTATCGGTCTCTTCCAAGGCCGACCAAACTTCCTCAGGAATGCTCACAACTTCGCGGGCAACCCAGGCCACTTCACCATCGCTTTGGCGAATTTTGACCCAAACTTCATGCTTGGCGATTAATTGTAAGCGTTCGCCAGCATTAACCTTGACGATTTTCTCATAGGCCGTGCCTGGGCCTTCGCGCAAATTGGTGCGATCAGCTAGCACAATTGCTGCAGCTTGTGATTTTTGATTGATTGAATCGATTGCGCCGCGTACTGAAACATTTTGAACTCCCGCCAACGATGCTCCAGGCACGAAAATTTCGCGTCCAGCAATCAAGGCTTGGCCCTGATCTAAGCCATTGGGTGGGAAGGTCATAATCACATCAGCGCCAACACTGTAGCGTTCGGCGATATCGGTGATTGTTTCGCCTTCGCTGACGGTGTGCGGAACCCCCGAAACCCGTGGAATTCGCAGGGTTTCGCCGATCGCGACCGGGCCAGTCAAATTATTGGCTGCAATCAACGATTCTGGGGTAATTGTATATTTGGCAGCAATATCCGCGATCGTTTCTTCGTTGGCAACCAAGTGGGTTGCAACAAAGGCTGGGCCACGTTCAGGTGCTGGTTTGATTAAGGCTGGGCCAACATCGACCACAACTTCATGCTCACCGCCGCCAACACTTTGCGGCTGAGTAGCTGAAATTGGGATTACAACCCGTTGGAAATTGCCTGCTTCAACTTCATCGACCAATTGGGCGGCTGCTAAAGCCTCGGGTATTGCTTGATTGGCGGTAGTATCAGAAACTGGATTAAGTGGAAAACCGCGACCCCACGCCACCACACAGGCAGCCAACAGGATCACGCTATGTGCAACCAAACGGCGTTGAAGCTGCAAGCGCTGACGCACCGATTGAGCGGCGGCCTTGAATGAGCGCCGTGGTTGTTTTGGCTCAGAAATTGCTTGTGGGGCACGAGTAGGTGTGCCAGCGATTTGCGCCAGCGAAGATCGCGCAATTGAGGCCGCGCGTTGTTCTTGCTTGCGCCGTCGTTGGGCAGAGCGGCCACCACGATTGAGTGACTCAATCCGGCCAGTATCAGATTTTTGGCGAAATGCGGTAGTGGTGTGGTTAGGAGCTGGTAGCAAAATAACTTCGGCGTTGTTTTGCGTTTGTGCCCGTTGAACACGTCGCCGCGGAGTTCGCTTCTCTGTCATGGAACGAAGACTCCTCGAATGGTGCTTGGTTGCTGATAGCAATCACGGCTATCGGCATGCATTATGGCATGAATGTGCGTTGCCAAGCCCACGCAGTTATGGCAAGCATAGCCTATGCTTAATACTTTGTCAATTTTTACCCTGCTTGCTGGCCGAGAATGCTCTATTTGATAGGCTCATTCGAGTATAATGAGGTCTGCTTTAACAAATGATCTACCTACATCCAAGGAGAGAATATGTATCAAGCGCCGCCGCCAGCGCTAAGCCATTGGAGTAAAGGTCGAGCGATTGCAGCAGGTCTGATCATATATGCGATTGGGGCGGTCTTATTCCGCGTCGTACTCAGCTTATTTCTAGCGAATACTCTGCTTGTAGCCCTAAGTTGCTTTGTCATATTTTCGCTCGTGAATCTTGCGATACTCAGGGTTGTTCGAGCCTATAAGCGTTCGCAAAAACATTAATTTGTATTTGGAGCAAGAAACCGCCAAGTTTTGTAGCTTGGCGGTTTGTTTTCGTAATTTATTTTTTCTTGGCCCAAGCCACCACACCCAAGGCGGCTGCCGCCCCGAGTGTCCAGCCAACCCATTGGCGTGATGGCTGGCGATCTTTGAGCACGGTTTGGGCGGTGTTGTAGCCTGAGGCCGCAAATACGCCGCCACCAGGATGAGTGCTGGCTCCAGTCAAATACAAGCCTTTGATCCCAGTCACGCGATATTCGGAAAGCTCAGGCAGTGGGCGAAAGGCAAACATCTGATCAAATGACATTTCGACATGCATCACGTTGCCACGTAGCATACCAAAGGTGCGCTCCAGAGTTAACGGCGTTTGCACATAGCGGTTGCTAATTTTGCCGCGCATATTGGGGGCATAACGATAAACGACTTCGAGTAATTTGTCGGCCTCGCGCTCGGCAATGCTATCCCAATCTTCGCCGTTGCTTAATTCATAGGGGTGATATTGGCCCCACAAAAACAACGTATGCTTGCCCTTGGGCGCAACATCGGGGTCGATCGCGCTAAATGTCATGGCAATTACCGCTGGATCAGTTGCTGGTACGCCGCGATCATAATCGCTAACCGCGCGATTCAGGTAATCGATCGAAGGGCAAAGCAATTGCAAGCCATGATGCGAAGGATGTGGGCGGCCACCAGAAGGCGCAGCCAGATAATCGGGCAATTCATCAGCAGCACAGCGCACCGCCATGCCAAAGCCATTGCCAACCCGAATGCGGCCAACTCGTTCGGCTAGGCCATTTGGTAGTTGCTCAGGCTCGACCAGTTTTAATAAGGTGGTTTGCACATGGGCATTTGAAATAACCGTTGGTGCGGTGTAGGTCTCGCCCGAGGTTAATTGCACACCTTGCACTACACCGTTTTGAACTACAATTCGTTCAACTGGGGCATCGAGTAGCAGCGTGCCGCCGTCACTTTTGAAGCGAGCAGCCATGGCTTGGGTCAACATGCCCGAACCACCGCGTGGATGTTTCGCGCCACTTTCATGCAGCATCGCGTGCCAGCCCGCAAAATCGCCAGTACCAATTTCGTGTGGTGGTGGCCCAGATTGCGCTGCTAGCCAGCCCATCGCCGCCCGCATGGCCTCGCTCTCAAAAGTTTCGTTGATTAAATGACCATACGAGGTAAACAAGCGCCGCAAAATATCCAGCGGATGCGTGCCTTTTTCGCCTTTGAATTGGCCAGTTAGCATTTGACGGCCTAAGTTGGCAGGTGATGGTGCTTTAAGAAATACATCGAAAACCCCTTCGTTGAGCGGCCCCCACAACGCCACAAATTGGCGATAAGCATGGGCATCTTTGGGCGAAATTTTCTCAATCGAAGCACACGTCTTGTCTAAATCACGCCAAAATTCAATCGCGCCCGATCCATCAGGCAATGGATACCAAGCAAATGGGTCCATATCAATATATTCAAGCCCAAATTTATGCAGTTCGAGGTCGCGCACCACTGGGGTCAGGTGAATCATAATGTGGGCTGAGGAGCCAACATCCATTTTATAGCCACCAAACATGGTTTCGGTGCAAACCGCGCCGCCGACGATCGCTCGTCGTTCGATCACTAAGGTTTTGATTCCGGCCTTTTGCAAATAGCAGGCACAGGTCAAGCCATTATGCCCACCGCCAACCACAATCGCATCAAATTGCGCCATTTTGAGCATCACCCCACACTATTGATATTGTTTATGCTACGCATGGATTTGGGCTTTGGACGTATCATAGCGCTGCCGCAGCCAAGCCAACATCAGGCCAATGCCCAGCCATGGCAGCCAAATCCAGGTTAATTCAGAAAGCAAGACATTCCAGCCCCGCGCAGAAAAAAGTCGTGCTGCGCTGATTGGAGCTACGGCAATTGGCCGCCAATCAAAAAAGACTCGCTGGCTGCTGAAGGGCCACCATAAGGCCACCCCACTCCCGCCATTGGTGAGCATGTCGTACAGTGGGTGGCTCAGCACCGCCAAAAACAGGGTTAAACCAGCCACCCAGCGTTTGCATCCCAAACGTGGCGCGAAAAATGCGCCCACACTGGCAATAATTGTGGCAAAACCAATCGAATGAGTAAAACCACGATGGCTCAATAATGTGCCACGTGGTATGTCTAGCCAAAAGCTAATTCCATCAAAATCAGGGCTAATTGCCGCAATTGAAGCCCAAATTAATAATGGGCGGCTGATTCGGTCGCGACCAAGCGCCAAACCAACCACCAAAGCAGGGGCAACATGGCTAAATATTGTTGGCATGGGCGATTCTCCACATGAATCTTATTGGCAGTATAGCAATAATCCCACCAATAACTATTCGATCAAGCTTATTCAAGCCGTTTTTCGTAATAGATAATTTCCAGTGTGCCAATCAGGCCTCGGCCAATTTCCTGATAGCCATGTTTGACATAAAGTTTTTGGGCGGGTAGTTGCGGCACTGAGGTATCTAAATGAAGCCGCTTCAAGCCCAATTCACGCCCACGTTGCTCAAGCGCCAACAACATCTGTTCGCCTAAACCGTGCCGCCAATAATCGGGATGCACTCGCATGCGCTTGACCTCGGCCTCGCCCACCCCAGTCGGCAACAAACCACCAATTACTACCACCTGCCTAGCCAATTCACCAACCAAAAATTCGCCACCAGTTGCCAAATAATGCTGCTCAACTGCTAGAACATCAGCATCGCGTGCTCCATTGCCAAGATGTGCTCCCATCATGTGCAAGCCAAGGTTGTGCAATTCCCAGACAATCGCGGCATCGTGTGGCTGATAACGACGGATGGATAGTTCCATTGGGTGCTCCTAAAATGAATTGAATAACAAAAAACCTGCTGTTGGCTTCTCTGGCAACAGCAGGTGATCGAATTTCAAATCAATTTGCTTTACTCTTGAAAGGTAGTTAAAAAGGTGCTCGGTGGCGATAAACGCACTGCTTGTTGTTCTTGCGAGTGGGGCAAATGGGTAAATGCACCGTTATCGTACCAAAAAACCTGATTGGAGATCGAGCCAGGCCCATTGCGATACATGCCCTCAACTACAGGCAGCATGCTCGTCCAAGCTTCCAAGGCAATTGGCTCGTTAATTGGATAGCACAGCACCACATGGCGATTGGGCACAGCTACCAACGAGCCAAAGCGCCCGATACATTGTGGATATTGCTCAAGCAACAAGCTTTGCGAGCCAATCAAGAAATCGTCGCCAGTGATAGCTAGAACGTTAATTCCATCATCCAATTCATGTTCGGTGAGGCGCAACTCACGCCCGCGCAAGTTTTCCAAGGCGACTGCAAACAATTCCTCGTTGGTTTTACCCCAAGCCATCGCTTCGTCGCTACTTACGCTGCGAATCGTGGTGGGCAAATCAAACACCAGCACCGAGCAGACATCCTGCAAATCTTCACGATAAATCAGCTTTTCGCGTAATTCAGGCTCCAAGGCCCACAAACGAATTGCCAACAAATCGCGGATACTTTCAAAATCTTGTATTTCATCTTGCAATAGCACTTCGTTTTCAAAACCCTTGTGCATTGCCTCAAAGTGATCGGTAATAACTGCCAGCCATTGCGATTGGGGATGGGCATAGCATTTTTGCGCCAGTGAGCTTAGCCCAATGCGGGTATCTTTTGTCCACCCTGCATGGTCAGCTAACACCACAAAGCCTTGATTTTCAGGCCGCACTGGCAAACCAAGGTTTTTCAAATAACGCTCCACGATTTGGCGAAAATCTTGCCATTGCTGTGGATTGAAAAAATTGACCCATGCTGGTGGTGTTGGTAAATCGCGCTTACCAAACGTCTTTTCCCAGTTGCTCATGGTTCCCCCCTATAAACGCTGACGCTGCTACCAAAGCCTAAGCACACCAAGCACTTAGTTTGGCAGCAGGATGACCAAAGTATAGCCGAGCGTTGCGATTCGCATCAGGGCAAATAAACCGATTGTTGCTCGGTCTGAAGCCTGATTATGCAAGAATAACCGCCGTGCAGAAAGAATCGTTCCCTCAAGCCTGTCGTTTGGGGCATTGGTTGGCTTTACGCCGATTGGTGCGGGCATTGCACCCAAGCAGTGGCCTAGAATGAAGCGAGTACGCGGTTGCATTGGTATGTTCCTGCTAGCAAAATCGTGAGCCAACGCCGATCTTCAACCATTAATACGACAATACCTTCCACCTAGATACTATCGCATGCCTCTGTGTCATACAATGTCATCAGTGTGAAGAAATGATGAGGCTTTATTAATTGTTGATCGCTTACTATGCGCATGCAAGGGTTGACGCTTAAAAACTCAATCAGCTAGCTACGTGGCTAGATCGTAGCTCAGAGCCAGCGTCGCCGCCGAAAAAACCAGAGCATCCCAATAATGATTGCGAGCATAATCGCCCAAACCATCAGATAGCCGTAGCGCCAGTGTAGTTCGGGCATGAGATCAAAATTCATGCCATACAGCGAGGTAACGAGGGTTAGTGGCAGAAAAATCGTGCTGACGATCGTTAGTGCCTTCATAATTTCATTCATTTTGTTTGAGGAAACCGAGAGGTAGGTATCCAAGGTGCTGCCAACCACATCGCGCACTCCTTCGCTGAGGTCGGTTATTCGCACCAAATGGTCGTAAATATCACGGAAGTAAATTTCACAATTGCGCGAAATCAGGTCGAACTCGCCGCGTGAGAGCCGCTGCATCACTTCGCGTTGCGGCGATACCACCCGACGTAAGGCTAAAATGCTGTGCTTTAGCTCCAAAATGCGGCGCAAGGCGCTGGGTTTGGGGTCTTGAATGATGCTATCTTCGAGAAAATCCACCTCTTCATCAATCCGATCAAGGTAAGGCAGAAATTCATCAACAATTGCATCGAGCACTGCATGGGCCAAAAAATCAGCTCCGCGCTCCAAAATTCGGCCATCGCGCACCGCCCGATCCCAAATTGTATCGAGCGCAGCCAAGCGTACATGTGAGGTAGTTACGACAAAATTGCGGCCTAAAAAGCAATTCAGTTCATCGGTGCTCAAGCGCGAAACATCCTCGCCCACCGCAATCGCATGCACAACGATGAACAGATGATCGCCGAAATCATCAACTTTGGGTGGTTGGTAGCCGGTGCTCAGCGTATCTTCGATTGCTAACGGGTGAAAATGAAATATCTCGCGCAAAAAGGTATCATATTCGGTTTGCTGACAAGCATATAAATTGACCCACAGCATGCCCTCGCCGCTGGCATGCAGTTCGCGAATTTCTTCAACGGTCTTGATTTTGCGTAATGGTTGGTCGGGCAAGCTATATAGTGCTTGAAACATAGACCCCCGCTTTGCTCACAAAAAGGGCAAGTCCTGCGACTTGCCCCAAACTAGCGACTCAATCTAGGCTTATTTGACGCTAGTAATTCCATCATCGGCGGCAATCAGGCGGGTACGAGCTGTATTCGAAAGATCATACAACCACAATTCGCTGGGGCCGCTAATCACAGGCTCTGGACCGCGTTCATTGTCGGGCGATTGTAAAGCCCGAACATACAACAGCGCATCATCAACCACGGCCACCGCACCTAAATCGCCAAGGGTTGCACCTTTGACGATTTGGCTGTCGTTGTTGCCTTGGCGACTGTGCAAGCTATAATTCAACACTTGGCCGCTGCGACACGCTACATTTAAATAGTAGAGTGTGTTATCGCTGCTCCACGAGAGCGGGCGTACCCACCATTGGCCGGTAATCGCATCGAGTTGCTTGCCAGTTTGGTCGAGCACCAAGAGATCAGCGCCACCATCAGTGCGAAGTGCTTCGACGGCAATCCGTGTGCCATCAGCCGAAACTTGCGCTTGACCAACGCTGCGATAATTGCCCAAACTGGCTTGGCCGAGCAAGCCATCAGTGCCACTCAACGGATTACTGATTAACAAGCCCCCTTGACCGCCATCGGTATGGCCAACCGTCAGCACCGATCCATCGGGCAAGGCATGTGGCATACGGCGGCTCCACTCGTCAAGCGGCGAAACCGCACTCGGATCACCGCCATTGGCCGTCACCTGCCAGAGCCGATAGCTATCAGGGGCTGCATCGCTCCAGGGTGCAGTAAACCAAATGACCCCGCCATCAAGCGACCAAGCAGGCTCGGCACAACCACCAACATCGGCGACCAAGGTTTCGTTGTCGCCATCGATGGTGCTTGTCCAGAGTGCGCCTTGGGTTGGCAAGCCGTCGGGGTTGGCTCGGCAGAAGGCAATTTGGGTGCGATCAGGGCTGATTGCCACAGCACTTTCAATTGCCAAAGTTGTGGTAATTGGCACGACCCGCGAGCTTTCGTAGCGATACAAATCGCCTTTGCTGGTAAAGACAACTGGTTGCTTAGGTGCGGTGGGCGAGCCATTGCTCTTGGCAAGCGGATCATCGCCCAGCGTGGCGGTGGCGCTATCAGCAATAACCACATTTAAGCGTCCGCCATCAAGCTGCACCGTAAATGGTAAGGCTTGATCAAGCCCAATTTCAATTAATACCCCAGCTGAATCGCTGCTCGATTGCGAAACGACTGAGCGCACATGTTGCAACGTATCAAGCTTTAGCACTTTGGTGAGCGTGACCGACGATGAACGCCAGAGATCATCGTGTCGCCATAACGGCAGATCGATTTGAATCACGCTGGCAATCGCGCTATCGCCTGCGAGCAATTGAGCCGCAGCCGGAGGCACACACCGTACAACCCCATTGACGGGACCACTGCTAGAGGTTAATTCTAAGAATAAGCGATCGCCATTGGGTGTGCGATCAAGCCCAGCGTTATTTAAGCGGGCACTAAAGCGCTCGTCGGTTACCGCCCCAAATGGCTGAGTACAAAAACTACTGCTTTGATTGGCAGTCGGGGTACTTGCAGGAGTGGCCCGAGGTGTAATGACTGGTGAAGGGCCAGCGGTTGGAGAAGCGCCTTTGGTAGGCGAAGGGCCAACTGTGCGGGTTGGGGTAGCCGAAGGCTCGGTTGTTGGCGACGCAGGTGCAGGCGTTAATGTCACCGTTGCCGTAGGAGTAGCCGTGCCTG
Source organism: Herpetosiphon gulosus (assembly GCF_039545135.1). Lineage (NCBI taxonomy): Bacteria > Bacillati > Chloroflexota > Chloroflexia > Herpetosiphonales > Herpetosiphonaceae > Herpetosiphon > Herpetosiphon gulosus. Next base: position 58,597 of record NZ_BAABRU010000010.1, read on the forward strand.
TCGGAGTTAAGGCGAGGATAGTTAGCTCATTTTGTAACGGGCGAGCAGTGGGCTGTGGGGCTTGTTGACATGCTGCGAGCGCCACAACAACCAAGGCTAAACTCACACGTTGCCGTAACAACAACTTCAAACGACACTCCTTGGACAATCCAAAACGGCACGAACGCCGCAATTACATCCCAGAAAACGTATTATCGTTTTGCACAATTTTAATCCAGCCGCGCTGTAATGCAAATACCACAGCTTGGGTGCGATCGTTGACCGCCAATTTGCGCAAAATTGATGAAATATGATTTTTAACGGTTTGATTGCTAATCTCGAGGCGGGCGGCAATTTCTTTATTAGTTTGCCCCGCCGCTACTAATTCTAAGACTTCAATTTCACGCGGTGACATTGGCGAGTAGACATGCTCGGTATGGGTATCCATGGTCAATTGGCGAAACGAATCCATCACAGCAGCAGCGACCGCTGGGGTATTCAGTACCAAATCATTGATTGGATAATTGCCTGAGCGCACCATATCGACCGAATTGATCAGATCATCCCAATCAATTGTGCGCGAAAGATAGGCGGCAACGCCTGCTCGCAGTGATTTTACAATACCTTCTTGATCATTGATATCGCTGAGCAAAATCACGCCGATATTGGGGTGATTTAATTTGACCGTGCGGGCGACTTCAATTCCATTGACCCCAGGTAAATCAACATCCATCACAATAATATCGGGGTTGCTATAATCGACCAAACGAATTGCTTGCTGGCCGTTGCTGGCCTCGCCAATAATTTTATAGCGTGGTACTTGGCCGAAGTGATAACGTAAGCCTTCACGATAAATGGTATGGGCATGAACCAAGACAATATTGGTTTTGGCGACCGAATCGCCACGTCGGCGCGGGCCTTCCGCAGATGCTTGCATACGATCCACTCTTTCTGGAATCCTAGGCATACCCTCGGTAAGCGATGATATGCGCAATTATACACGACGACGAGCATCAGCATTGATTGAGGTTAAACGTTAGTGGGATAGCAGATGATGCTATCTGCTGATAATACACTGAATTATAGCGAATCGGCTAGCCTTATTCCCAACAATTTGATGACAATTAATAATTGCTCATCCGACTTTAAGCCCTACCTTAGGCGATACCCATGGCTAGCTGGTGAATCGTAACTGATATAATGCTACTACGCTGGCTCAGTTCAACCACAATTGGGCATGGGGGATCTCAAGTATCTGGCCAATATGGTATTATTTTGAGTCAGGAGGGTTATTATGTCCACTAGCATTCGCGCTCGTTCCTGGCGCGAGTTCAATCCAATTATGGTTGTAGCTGTGTTGCTGTTGCTAGCAATTAGCTTACCAATGGTCTATACCACCACAGTTGGAGCCGCCGGAACCTTGGTGTTTGGACTGGGTTCTTCGTTTGCTAAACATGTTGTCTGGATTATCTTGGGCATTAGTTTGATGTTTAGTTTGGCCCTGTTAGATTATCAATTGCTGCGCTCGTTGGCAATTATTTTATATATCGCTGCGCTTGGGCTTTTGGGCATGGTGGTGGCCCTAGGCCAAGTTAAATATGGTGCTCAAAGCTGGATCGGCTCAAGCCAACTTTCGTTTCAGCCAACCGAGCCAGCCAAACTTATGGTAATCATCGCGCTTGCCGCATTTTGGAGCAAACACGGCGATGAGCCTAGCCCATGGAAATCGGTCTTTATTTCGTTGGTGATTTTGGCTGTACCACTGGGTTTAGTCATGCTTCAGCCCGACTTTGGCTCAGGCATGGTAATGATCGGCATTTGGCTGGTGATGTCGTTGGTCGCCAATACCCGTTGGGTGCAATATGGCCTATTGACCTTGCTTGGTGCGCCAGTGGTAGTGCTCGCATGGCTCAATTTTAGCGTGTATCAGCGCGAACGCTTGACCGTCTTTTTAACTCCCGAGCGTTGCGAAACCGATTTAGAATTTCGCATGCGGGCCTGTTGGCAAATTATTCAGTCACGTTTGGCAATTGGCAACGGTGGCCTTGGCGGTATGGGCTTGTTACGCGGAGTGCAAAGCCAATTAAACTATTTGCCAGTGCAAGAGAGCGACTTTATTTTCGCGGTAACGGCGGAAGAGCTGGGTTTTATTGGTGCGGCAGTCGTGATAGTGCTGCAATTAATCGTCATCTGGCAAATTTGGCGAGTGGTTGAGCGAGCACGCGACCCCTTTGGGCGTTTGATAGCGGCTGGGATTGCTGGCCTGCTGTTGGTGCATTGTCTCGAAAATATTGGCATGAATTTGATTATGATGCCTATGACCGGGATTCCTTTGCCATTTGTGAGTTATGGGGGCTCGTTTACCCTAACGGTTTTGATGGGCATTGGCGTGGTGCTGAGCGTCTCGATTCGTAGCAAACGTTGGTCATTTAATTAAGGTACTAGATCAACTGGGGACTATTTGACGATCGGTTACGCTGAATAAACCACCCGCAGACCCAGCACGTTAATTAAAATTGCCTAACCAACTACCTTGCCCGCCTTCGGGCGATTTCGTATAATACATCGTAACATTTTCTTTCTTGATAAGCTTGATCAACATTGTTCCTACAAAGGTGCTTGGATTGATTCAACCAAAACCTTTGAAGAAGCTCCTGCGAGATGCAGTAGTTGTAGGTGGGTTGGGATGTTGGTAGCAATTATTATTATGCTCTTGTTTATTTGCTGTCCTACAACATCACCCCTACTTCGGCAAGCCGCGCATTGATCGTTCCTTAAAGCCAAGGGGGCTGTATGGCGTTAATCAAACGAGGTGGGACATCGCGTTTAACCCCAATCGATGGGCCAGATGCTGGCTCGTCAAGCGGGCAGGCCGATGATGCAACACGTACTTTCTCTCCACAACCAACCAGCGATGACTCGACTCGCGGCTTAGATGCAACCCGCACGATTGCTCCAGCCGATGCCGATTCGACTCGTGGCTTAGTCGCTGCGGGCAATGATTCAACTCGAAGCATCGCTCCGCCGGTCAATCCTGATGCCACTCGTGGGATCAACCAAAACCCCGATGCCACCCGTGGAATCAATCAAAATCCTGATGCCACTCGCAGCGTTAGCAATCGAGTTGGCTCAATTTTACGCAATCAAGGGGTTTCGCGGGTTGGCACTGAGGATATTCGTAATCGTGCGCCTAACCCCGATGCAACCCGCTTGCAACAACCAGCCGCCAAAGCAGCCGATCAACCCAGCGCCCAATCTAGTTCACCAGCGCTTAAAGTTGGCACGGTGCTTGAAGGGCGTTACGTGGTTGAAGGCGTTTTGGGCATCGGCGGGATGAGCGTGGTCTATAAGGGTCGCGACACCCGCTTTAAAGATGTGACCCGTTTTTGTGCGATCAAAGAGATGTTCCAAAGCTCGCTCGACTCGCAAACGCGTTTCTTGAGCTTGAAGAACTTCGAACGCGAAGCCGGTTTATTGGCCACCCTCAATCATCCAGCCATTCCCAAAGTCTACGACTTCTTCGAGGAAGCAGGCCGCGCCTATCTGGTGATGGAATTAATCGAAGGCCACGACCTTGAAACCGTGCTCGAAAAAGCCAACGGCCCCTTGGAAGAGCAACAAGTTGGGCGTTGGGCGATTCAAATCTGCGATGTGCTGAATTATCTGCATGGCCACGAACCTGAGCCAATTATCTTCCGCGACTTAAAACCATCGAACATGATTGTGACTCCAACTGATCGGATTGTGCTGATCGACTTCGGGATTGCGCGGGTCTTTACCCGCACCGATAAAAAAGGCACGATGATTGGCACGGAAGGCTACTCACCGCCAGAACAATATCGCGGGATTGCCGAAGCGCGTGGCGATGTTTACGCGTTGGGCGCAACCCTGCACCATTTGCTAACCAACGTTGACCCACGCTTGGAAACCCCGTTTACCTTCGGCGATCGCCCGATTCGCCAATTGAACCCAACCGTTTCGCCAGAAGTTGAAGCGATTGTGATGAAATCGCTGGAATACGATATGGCTAATCGCTGGGGTTCGGCGGCTGAATTCCAATCGGTGTTATTGAGTGTGCCAGGCTTTGCACCTGCTGGGGTTGCAGTGGCCGCCCCAGCAACTCCCGCCTTTGGGGCGGCGATTCGCCGTGGCGGTAAAAATGCCGAGGTGCTTTGGAAGTTTCGCTGCGAAGATGAAGTGCGTTCATCGCCATTTGTGCGCAACGGCACACTCTATATTGGTTGCTACGATACCAACCTGTATGCAATTGATACCAAGCGCGGCGAATTTCGCTGGAAAAAGCCAACCGAGGGTGGTATCTCATCAACTCCCACGGTTTGGGATGATATGGTGATTGTTGGCTCGGATGATGGCAATGTCTATGCCTTCGATACCCGCGCTGGCACTCAACGCTGGGTCTTTCGCACCGAAAAACCAGTGCGCTCCTCGCCGCGGGTGCAAGATCGTTTGGTCTATTTTGGCTCCGACGATTACCACTTGTACGCGGTTGATGCCACCAATGGCCGCCAAATTTGGCGCTATCGTGGCTGGCAATGGATTCGCTCATCGCCCTGTTTGACCAGTAATATGGTGATTTTTGGCTCTGGCGATGGCAGCATTGTGGCGCTTGATCTGTTCAAGGGCGGTATTCGTTGGAAGCAAAAACTCCAAGGTGGGATTGTTTCGAGCGCTGCAGCCAATGATAAGATGGTGCTCGTCGGCTCTATGGATAATAATCTGCATGCGCTTGACCTTGAAGGCGGTTGGCCGATCTGGAAATTCCGCACCAGTCACTACGTCAATTCATCGCCAATCATCATCGGCAATCGGGCCTTTGTGGGCGGGATTGACGGCAATATTTATGCGGTCGATCTTAAAAATGGCAAACAAGTTTGGCAATATAATACTGGAGCACAAATCGTTTCATCGCCAGTTGCCGATTCAGGCCGAATCTACATTGGGGCGGCTGATGGCACGGTCTATTGTCTCGATGCTGGCTCGGGCACACCCGTTTGGACCCACACCTGCGAAGGCCCAATCGTTTCTACTCCAGCGGTTGTCGAAGGGGTTGTCTATATTGGGTCGATGGATCACCAGGTCTATGCCTTACGTGCTTAGGAGAGTCCGCCATGGGATTTTTTCGTAAATTATTCGGGCGTACTTCAACTGAGCCAAGCACGCTTGATCCAGTTCCTGTTGCAACCGATCAATCACCTGTTGCTGTCGCAAGCCCAGCTGCTAGCGAGGCACCAACCGAAACGCCAACCGATGTTGTAGCAGTTGCCTCAACTGAGTTACCAATCGAGCCATTAATCAGCGCAGAGCCACTTGCCGAATTGCCAGCAGCCCAAACTGCTGGTGCGGTGGCAACCGAACGTTCGCAAAAAACCACTGCGCCACTCGATCCCGAGCAACTGCCCGAGCGTGATCCTGATGGTACGAATTATCTCGGAACCCGCGATATTAGTGCTGCGCCGATCGTTGCTAAAGCGGTCTCAACCCGTGGGCTAGCCAGTTGGGCCGCCCGCGATATTGGCCGAATTCGCCGTAACAATCAAGATAGTGTTTATACTGGATTGATGAGTTTGCCCGATGGTGAACACGATATCAGCGTCGGCCTGTTTGTGGTTGCCGACGGCATGGGCGGCCATGAAGGCGGCGAAATCGCCTCACGCCGAGCGATCGAAACCGTGATGATCGCGGTGTTGGAGCAAATGGCCTTACCAGCTATGGCCGATGAAGATCCTGGTAACCCACTGCCATTGCTGCTGATGAGTGCGGTGCAAGATGCCAACACCCGCATCTGGAACGAAGCTCAATCGCGGGGCACAGATATGGGCACGACCTGCACTGCCGCCTTGTTGGTTGGCGATGGCTTGTATATTGCCCATGTTGGCGATAGCCGTCTGTATGCCATGAGCGATGGCAAACTCCGCCTGATCACCGCTGATCATTCTACTGTGGGGCGCTTGATTGCGATGGGCCAATTGACCGAAGAAGAAACTCGCAATCATCCGCTGCGCAACCAACTCTATCGCACCGTTGGCCAACATCCGGAAATCCAAGTCGATTCAATCTACCAAAGCCTTGAGGGTATCAGCCATTTGTTATTGTGTAGCGATGGCTTATGGAGTATGGTTGACGACGATGAGATGGCGGCAATCATCAACGAAACGCCATGGCCGCAAGATGCCTGCCAGCGTTTGATTGCCCGCGCCAACTTAGCCGGCGGCGAAGATAACATTAGCGCGGTGGTTGTTTCATTGCCACCCTTGCAAGGCCAAGGAGCGCTCCGATGAGTACCCAAGCAATGGTTCAACTGCGCATTACTCCTGGGCGACCAGCAGTTGCCCAAAGTAACGATCCGCAAATTGTTTATTTGTTGGTCGAAGCCTCGCCTGCTGGCATTCCCGATGCCGATTTGGCGATTCCAGTCAACCTTGGTTTTATTGTTGATCGTAGCTCTTCGATGCGCGGCGAACGGCTTTACCAAGTTAAAGAGGCTTGTAATAACGTCGTCAATCAGCTTAATCGCCAAGATTATTTCTCGGTGGTGTCGTTCAACGATCGAGCTGAAGTGGTTGTGCCCTGCCAACGCCCCAACGATAAAGACCAAATCAAACGCGCGATTGGCATGATCGAGGCCAAAGGTGGCACTGAAATGGCCACAGGCATGATGATGGGCTTGCAGGAAATTTCACGCCCCATGATGAGTCGTGGCATCAGCCGCATGGTTTTATTAACCGATGGCCGTACCTATGGTGATGAAAGCCGCTGTGTCGAAATCGCGCGGCGTGCTCAATCCAAAGGCATCGGCATTACAGCCCTTGGCATTGGCGACGAGTGGAATGAAGATTTACTCGAAACAATCGCCTCAGCCGAAAACAGCCGTACCGAATATATCACCAATGCTCAGCAAATTGTCAACGTTTTCTCCGAGGAGATCAAACGTTTGCAAAATGTGATGGCGCATAAAGTTGAAATACGCTTCCATCTGCACCCGCAGGCTGAAATTCGCTCGCTGTTTCGGGTGCGCCCATTTATTGCCGCACTCACCCCACAGTTGCACAACGAAACTCTTTGGCGCATGCCACTGGGCGAGTGGGTTGGCCGCGAAGATCAAATCTTTTTATTGGAGCTGGTCGTGCCGCCACTGCCAGCAGGCAACCAAACGATCTGCCGGATCGAGATGTTTTACGAAGTGCCCAGTATCAGTAGTCAGGCCTTGCAAACCAAGGTTGATGTGCAACTGCCGGTGCGGCCTGCCGACCAAATTCGGCCTGATGTTGATGGTGTGGTCAAACATTGGCTCGAACGTACCGTGGCCTATCGTTTGCAAGCCTCAGCCTGGCAACATGTTGAGCAAGGCAACATCGAAGAAGCTACCAAAAAGTTACGCATGGCTGGCACGCGCTTGCTCGAATCGGGCCAAACTGATCTCGCCCAAACCGTTCAAGAAGAGGCCACCCGCCTGTTGCGTAGCGGCACAACCAGCGACGAAGGTCGCAAACGGATTAAATACGGCACCCGTGGCTTGGTCGCTCGCGAACGGGGCGGAGAGCAATAGGAAGTTGTTATGATTAAGTGTCCAGCGTGTGAAACCGAAAATTTACCAGGCACCTTCTTTTGCGTTGATTGTGGCTCGTCATTTTTGCCCTCGCGCATCCGTGAAACCACTGCCTCACTCGGCGCAGCAACCATGGCGGGTGGCTCTGGTAATTTAGTCATTCCGCCACCAGCGCCTCCGCGTGATACGGCGATCCCAGTGTTGCGGGTGGTGATTCTCAATAGTGGGCGCAAACTTGGCTTCAACACCAACCAACCAATTGTGATCGGTCGCCAAGATAGCAAGGGCAGTTTTTACCCTGATATTGATCTTTCGACCGATGGCGGTTTAGAGGCTGGCGTTTCACGTCGCCATGCAATTATTCGGATTCAAAGCGCCAATGTTTGCACGCTCGAAGATTTAGGTAGCTCAAATGGCACCTTTATCAACCGTGAAAAGCTGGCTGCCAATAGCCCTAAAGCCCTGCGTCATGGTGATGAAGTGCGTTTGGGCAATATTCTGTTACGAATTGAATTGACTAGCCAATAAGTGTTGTAGCTGATTGAAGGAGTTTTTAATGGGTACACGGGTAGTAATTTTGCACTTGAGTGGTGAAGATCCGATTATTGCTGAGATGGAAGAAGATCCCCAGCCAACGGATGCCTTTATTCGGGTCAGCAATATGCGCCGTCGTGATGGCAAAGATGTGCCCTACATTGCGGGTGGGGTGCAATCAGTGATTTACCCATGGCATCGGGTAACGTTTATCGAAATGATGGTCAGCGAAGAAGAACGTGGCAACGTCATCGACTTCTTCCGCGACGCATAAATTTCGTCCAAATCAGACAATGACAATCCCTTGGCACTGACTTCGATCATCGTAGAAGCCAGTGCCAAGGGATTCTTAACGATTGTTAATCCTAGTTTCTCATTTTTCACAGAGCGCAAAAGTGGCTGTGGTATAATGCGCTGTGGCTGAGGCAAGCATGGCTTGTTTCTTACGGACATTCGTCCGATTGGGCCCAGTTATAGTGAACATGAGATTGCTTGGTGGCAGCGTTGCCACAACTGCACCTTCATCCACTCCGTTCCCCATGGACGAATACCAGCATGCAGACAACCATCATCATGGCACAAGGCAAAGCATGACAAACGCTGGACAAAACAGATTAGGCCTTCGATTTCGCGAAGCCCGTGAAGCCCGTGGCATTTCACTGGCTCAAGCTTCAAGTGAAACCCGAATTATCCAACGCTATTTGGCGGCCCTCGAAAATGGTGAATATCATCATCTGCCGGGCGATGTTTATGCCCGTGGTTTTATTCGCAATTATGCTCAATATTTGAATCTGCCCGCAGATGAGTTGATCGATCTGTATCGGATTGAGCGTGGTGCTTCAACCCCGATTCGGATTGTGCCAGCAGCAGTGCCACCCCGTCGGAACACGATTTTTCTGCCCAGTCTTTGGACGGTCATTTTGGTGGTGCTGGCATTGGTCGTAATTGGCTATCTGACGCTGAATGCGCTTGGGTTTACGACACTCAATAGTAATGAAGGCACTGGCGGCGCAACCGCAACTTCAATGATTGCAACTCCAACCTTATTGCCAACCCCAACCGCTCAACCAACCAATCCCGATGGTTCTGTCCCATCGCCAATCAATCCATTGGCAACCCCAACGGTTACTGTAACTCCAACGCAGGATGTGCCAGTCCAGGTTGTCTTGCGAATTGATGGCGGTTCGTCGTGGTTGCAGGTGTTGGTTGATGGCCAAAATACGATTGAAGGGATTCAAAATAACGGCTGGACGCAGACGTTCTCGGCGCAGCAAACGATTCAGGTTAAGGCTGGTAACGCTGCCGTGGTCGAGGTGATTCACAATGGCAAGCCGCCAGTCCGGATGGGTGCACCCAACCAAGTTGTTACCACCATCTATACGCCTAACTAAGCTTGCTGAATGTTGTTGGTAATTCTTGGGGTATAGTTAAGCCTGCATTCGCAAATCTAGCAAGCATATGGGGAGGCTTTTGTGGCTGAATTTAGTTTTGATGTGGTTTCAGATTTTGATCGTCAAGAGTTGATTAATGCGGTTGATCAAACCAAACGTGATGTTGGCACACGCTATGATTTGAAAGATACAAATAGCGAAATTACGCTTGGTGAGAAAGATATTACAATTGTGACCAGCAGCGAATTGGCATTAAATGCAGTTCGCGATTTGCTCGAAACCAAGGCTTTACGGCGGAATCTCTCAATCAAAATGTTCGATTTTGGCGAGCCAGAGGAAATTGGCGGCATGAAGATTCGCCAAGTTATTACCTTGCGCAAAGGCATCGCTGACGATATTGCCAAGAAAATTCAAAAATTGATTAAGGCCGAGGTTCCCAAGGCTCAAGCTCGTATCCAAGGCGATTCGTTGCGGGTTTCATCGAAGAGCAAAGACGAATTACAAGCAGTGATGGCTTTGCTGCGCGAACGCGGCGACGATTTCCCATTACCATTGCAATTCAACAATTATCGCTAAAAAATCGAATGCCCTCACAAGGGTAGGTTTTGTAAGCATGGATTGGGATCACCACCCTTCCGTCCTGCCTTGAGGCGGGAGACGCAGGGGGCTTTAATCCCCCTGCACCCCCTCAAGGGCAATCAGGGTCTGGCAGAAATCTACTGATGAACCAGAGATTTGGTGGTTCGTAGCGGAAATCTACGCTTTTAAGCATTCCCTTGCCTGCTGGGCGGGTGAAGGCGTGGGGTTGCTTACATGGTAATTGTGCGTTGTTCAGCAACGCTTTGCTCAGCCAACTCAATTAGCCGAATCACCGCTTGGGCTTGGCTCGCCTGAACGATTAGCTCAGCCTCGCCTTGAATGGCTTGAGCCACATTCTGATAATAGGCCGGATACTTGCCTGCGATAGTTTCGACTGTGCCACGCAAGGCTAAACCATTCAGCTCAGCATTGAGTATACCCCAATCTGTCGCTGGTTCTTGACCCCAATCTGGGCTATTTGGCGCTTGGCCTGCTTTCAAAGCTGCTTCTTGGGGATCAATGCCATATTTGATCCATGAGCCATTTGTGCCATGGAGACTGAAGCGTGGCCCCAATTCGCGCACCAACATGCCTGCTTTGAGCGTGACGTGCAGCTCAGCATAACCCAAGCGCAGATCAAAATAATCGACAGTTTGCGCACCCTCGCGTTGCTTGGCAAGCTGGGCCGTGATCGATTGGGGCATTCCAAACAACATCAAGACTTGATCGATTAAATGTGCGCCGAGATCATACAGAATGCCACTGCCTTGGCTAGCTTGCTCACGCCAAGCCCCTTGTTTTAGTTGTGGTCGATAGCGATCATAATGGCATTCGTAGCTGACCAAACGCCCCAACCAGCCTGCCTGAATCACTGCTTGAGCGGTTAAAAAATCGCCATCCCAACGCCGATTGTGAAAGACGCTCAGCACGCGTTGCCGCTGTTGTGCCAAGCTCATTAATTGATCAGCCTGTTGACTATTGAGGGTAAATGGCTTATCAACCACCACATGTTTGCCTGCGCTCAAGGCTTGGGCCGCTAAGTCGGCGTGGGTTTGATTGGGTGTGGCGATCACCACCAACTCAATCGCGGGATCAGCCAACGCCTCAGCTAGATCGCTCACGATTTGGACATGGGGATAGCTGGTGCGGGCGCTTTGGCTGCTACGTTGAACGATCGTATGTAAATTCAAGCGTGGTTCGGCCATAATGAGCGGGGCATGAAACACTTGGCTGGCCATGCCAAAACCCACTAAAGCCAGATTAATCGGCATAAATAACTCCTAATGTGCTAATGACTAGCTTAATCATAGCCATTTTTACGCCTTGGGAGCAATATTTGACAAAATACGCCGTTACGAGTAGAATACTCAAGCCCTAAACCAAACGGCGCATTCGTCTAGCGGCCTAGGACGTCACCCTTTCAAGGTGAAGATCACGGGTTCGAATCCCGTATGCGTCACCATTTGCACTCACTGTCCACGCAGTGGGTGCTTTGTTTTAACTCCTATAACACTCCATTTAACCAAAACTTGACAATTCTTAATCGAATATGGTACTGTCTGTATTACTAAATCCAATGAAATAATAAAGTTTATTCAATCCCCACTACATTACCGCCCGCGTTATCGTCGATTAAAACGTCAACAATCCGCAGCGTCCTAGACAGGAGTGTGTTATGGTTCGCAAATGGCGTTGGAAACTCGCTTTGGTTAGCCTATTAACGACCGTTTTAGCTGCGTGTGGTGGCGGCAGCGCAACCCAAGCTCCTACCACTAATCCCAATCGAGTCACGCTAACGATTGAAAGCTGGCGCAGCGACGACCAAAAGGTCTGGACTGAGCAGATTATCCCGCTGTTTGAAAAGAGCCATCCTGATATTCATGTGGAGTTTCGGCCTACCGCACCCACCGAATATAACGCTGCCCTGAATAGCAAACTTGAGGCTGGCACTGCTGGCGATCTGATCACCTGTCGGCCTTTTGATGTTTCATTAGGTTTGTATACAGCTGGTCATTTGACGGCACTCGACGATTTGCAAGGTATTGCCCATTTTAGCGACGTGGCCAAAAGTGCTTGGCAAACCGATGATGGCAAAACACTCTTCTGCTTGCCGATGGCCTCGGTTATCCATGGCTTTATCTACAACAAAGCAATTTTTAACGAGCTCGGTTTGAGCGAACCTAAAACCGTCGATGAGTTTTTTGCGGTGCTCGATAAAATCAAGCAAGATGGTCGCTATACGCCCTTGGTGATGGGTACTGCTGAGCAATGGGAATCAGCAACCATGGGCTTCCAAAACATCGGGCCGAATTATTGGTTTGGTGAAAATGGCCGTAAAGCGTTGATCGATGGCAGCGCTAAATTATCCGATGCTGCTTATGTTTCAACTCTGAAAGATTTAGCCCGCTGGGGCGATTATTTGCCTGATGGTTTTGAAGCGGTCAAATATGCCGATGCTCAGATGTTGTTTGCCTCGGGCAAGGGGGCCATCTACCCCGCTGGCTCGTGGGATATTAGCTACTTCAACCAAAATGCCAAATTCGAACTTGGCGCATTCAAAGCTCCAGTTGCCAAAGCCAATGATCAATGCTTTATCAGCGATCATACCGATATTGGAATTGGGATTAACGCCAAGACTGCCCACATGGCCCAAGCCCGTACCTTCCTTGAGTGGATGACTGGGCCAGAATTTGCTGGTGAATTTAGCAATGCCCTGCCTGGCTTCTTCAGCCTCTCAGATTATCCGGTAAGCTTGAAAAATCCCTTGGCCCAAACCTTTGTTGATTGGCGTAAACAATGTCAATCGACCATCCGTAACTCCTACCAAATTCTCTCACGCGGCGAGCCAAACCTCGAAAACGAACTCTGGCGCATGAGTGTTGGCGTGATTGATGGCACATTTACACCTGAAGCTGCAGCCCAAGATCTGCAAAAAGGCTTAGATAATTGGTACAAAAAGCCCTAATCTGCCCAAAGTAAGGCTACCTCGCTGAATTTTTTGGCGAGGTAGCACGCTTGTTGAAAGAGTTTGCCTATGCTGCGCCCCAACAAATCGCGCCCACGCTGGCATATTGCGGTATTTCTAGCACCAGCCCTGTTGCTGTATAGTATTGTGCTGGTTTTTCCCTTGCTCGATACCTTGCGTTTGAGCTTGTTTAGCTCCAATGGCGAGAGTTTTGTTGGCTTGAGCAATTATCAACGCCTATTTACTGATAGCCAGTGGTGGCCCTATTTTTGGCGAGCGCTCAAAAATACTGTGCTCTTTTTTATTTTACACATGTTGTTGCAAAACCCCTTGGGCTTGTTGTTGGCAGCATTGTTAGATAGCAAAAATCTACGCGGACGCAGCATCTACCGCACCCTCTTGTTTTCGCCAACCATGCTTTCGTTTGTGATTGTGGGCTTTGTGTGGCAACTAATTTTAAGCCCAACTTGGGGTATTGCTCCGGCTATTAGTGAATTTTTGGGTGTGCGCTATCGGCCATGGCTCGGCTTAGAAAGCACCTCCTTGCCAACGGTTGCCTTAATTTCAATTTGGCAATTTGTCGGTATTCCCATGCTCTTTTTTATGACGGCGCTCTTGGCCGTACCCCAAGATATTTTGGAAGCAGCACGAGTTGATGGTGCGAGTGCTTGGCAATTGTTCTGGCGGGTCAAATTTCCGCTGATCCTGCCAACCGTTGGGATTGTGAGCATTTTGACCTTTATTGGCAATTTCAATGCTTTCGATTTGGTCTATACCGCCAAGGGAGCGCTGGCCGGGCCAAATTTCTCGACCGATTTACTTGGAACCTTCTTCTATCGCACCTTCTATGGCTTTCAACTGCAACTCGGCGATTATGCCATGGGTACAACGATTGCCGTCGTGATTTTCTTAATCATTTTATTTGGTAGCCTGTTATATTTGCTTGGCTGGCAACGTAAGGTTGTAACCTATGAGCTCTAATTCGCTTGTGAGTGAACCGCCCATGGCTCAACCCAAAACCTCACCAAATGCGCTACGCCCGAGTCGCTGGCTCACACCGTTGTTGGTGCATGCGGTGTTGGGCAGTTATACTTTAGTGGCAATTGCTCCGGTTATTTTGGTGGTGCTGAATTCATTTAAAGGCTCGCAAGCAATTTTTCAACAGCCCTATGCCCTGCCAATTGGTGCAAACTTTGATCCGATTGGCTATACCACCGTGTTTGAGCAAACGGCCATTTTTCGCTATCTCGGCAATAGTTTGATGGTAACGCTTGGCTCGATTTTGCTGATTTTGCTGTTTGGCGCAATGACGGCCTTTGGCCTGACCGAATATCGTTTTCGTGGACGCGGCTTTTTGACCTTGTATGCCCTGATTGGCTTGATGATTCCGATTCGTTTGGCAACTGTCAGTATTCTCAAATTGATGGTCGCGCTAAATTTGCAAGATACGATTTGGTCGTTGATTATGGTGTATAGTGCTCAAGGCTTGCCGATGGCAATTTTTGTGCTTTCGCAATATATGCGCCAAGTGCCAAGCGACCTCAAGGATGCAGCACGGCTTGATGGAGCCAACGAATATCAAGTATTTTGGCTGGTTGTGCCCTTGATGCGCCCAGCCCTCGCGACCTTGGCAATTTTTGTGATGCTGCCAATTTGGAATGATCTGTGGTTTCCCTTGGTCTTGGCTCCTGGCGAAGCTTCGCGCACGCTCACGCTGGGCGCACAACAATTCCTTGGTCAATTTCAAACCGATTGGAGCGCCTTGCTCGCGATGTTGACCTTAGCAATTGCTCCAGTTTTAGTGCTCTACCTCATTTTCTCACGCCAACTCATTCGTGGCCTCACCGCCGGTACCGTCAAAGGGTAACACCCAATGGCTCTAGCCGAAAGCGCACTTTCTTGGTAGCATAGATAGAGATTGGTTAACTGTGCAAGGAGTGCTCGTATGCGGCTGCTTAACCGAACCAACGAACGCCATGAAGATAACAACCCCCATCAACGTAAAATTCTGGTTGCTGATGATGATCCAGCGATTTTGCGCTTGGTTGAGGTGGCGTTAAGTGGCCAGCGCTATCAACTTGTCACGGTTTCCAATGGCCTCGAAGCGCTCAAAATGTATCGCGATGGCGAATATCAGCTCTTGCTGATTGACGTAATGATGCCGTATGTTGATGGCTTCACGGTGACTGAGCGCATTCGTTCGCGCTCCGATGTGCCAATTATTATCATTACTGCTCGTGATGGTACTGATGATGTAGTCCATGGCTTTGAGTTGGGCGCTGACGATTACATTACCAAGCCTTTTCGCACTGCCGAGTTGCAAGCTCGGGTTGAAGCAATTATCCGTCGGGTTGAAGGCTATCAGCATCGCAAGGCATCACCAATTGTGCGGATCGGCGATTTAGAGATTGACGAGCCACGCCATAAAGTGCTGCTGGCGGGTGAGGACGTTAATCTTACGCCGATGGAATTTGAGTTGCTCTATTTTCTAGCTGCCAACTCCGGCCAAGTTTTTGATCGTGAAGTCTTGTTTCGTGAAGTTTGGGGCTACGAATATGTTGGCCAAACCAATTTGGTCGATGTCTGTGTGCGCCGCTTGCGCGAAAAAATCGAAGAGCAACCATCCAAGCCGCGACGCATTCTGACGGTGCGCGGGGTTGGCTATAAATTAGCCGATGGTGGTTCGCTGTAGTGTAAAGAACATAGAACATAGAGCAAAGAACAGAAAAAATAAGGATCGGGCTGGTAGTAGCTCGATCTTCGTTTTTTAACACAGAGGTGCAGAGAAAAGAATGGCTATGGGTTATTGGATTATTGTTTGATATTTACCAATAGCCAATAGCTGTAATGATTTATTGGCTTAGGAATGGATCGTGTTCCCTCACCCCCTAGCCCCTCTCCCGCCCGCGAGGCGAGGGGGAATCGCGCTGGCAGTGCGCCCCTCGCCCGCCGCAGTGGGAGAGGGGCTGGGGGTGAGGGCATGGACTAGGTGTTAATGTGATGAACCATTACCAATAGCCAATAGCCTTCAGCCAGATTTATCTTGGTGTGCTTCGTGTCCTTCGTGGATCAAAGACTTCCAGTACCCGACCCCGATCCCCAACCACCAGCTATAAAAAAACCGCGCTGGTAGTTCGAAAACCACCAGCGCGATCAACAGTTAGTTATGCGTAAAACTTAGAGCTTTTCAGCGATATAAGCGGTGAGGTCGGCGATGCGGGTAGCATAGCCCCATTCGTTGTCGTACCAAGCAACAACTTTGACCATCTTGTCGCCCATTGCCATGGTCAAGCTCAAGTCAACCACGCTTGAGTATGAAGTACCGATGAAGTCTGATGAGACCAGCTCTTCATTGGTTACGCCCAACACGCCTTCCATTGCGCCTTCTGAGGCTTCAATAAAGGCATTATTGATCGATTCAACGGTTGCGCCTTCGGCCAATTCAACCACAAAATCAACCATCGAAACGGTTGGGGTTGGGACGCGCACGGCGAAACCATCGAATTTGCCCTTCAACTCAGGGATAACCAAAGCAACAGCTTTAGCAGCACCCGTGGTTGTTGGAACCATGTTCAAAGCAGCGGCGCGAGCGCGGCGCAAATCTTTGTGGGGGCCGTCTTGCAGATTTTGGTCCATCGTGTATGAGTGAATGGTGGTCATCAAGCCACGCACAATGCCGAACTTATCGTTCAACACTTTGGCTACTGGAGCCAAACAGTTGGTGGTACATGATGCATTTGAGACAATCGTATGTTTTTCAGCGTCGTAGTTTTCTTCGTTCACGCCCATACACACGGTGATGTCTTCGTTCTTGGCGGGAGCACTGATGATAACTTTCTTTGCGCCTGCATCTAAGTGCATTTTGGCTTTGGTTGCATCAGTAAAAATCCCAGTCGATTCAATCACGATATCGACGTTTAGCTCACCCCATGGTAATTTTGACGGATCGCGCTCGGCCAAGGCCTTGATGACCATTGGCTCGTCTTCATCGGCGAAGGTAACGCTGATTGTATCTTCAGTGGCGGTAACATCGCCATCGAATGAACCATAGGTTGAATCGTACTTGAGCAGGTGGGCCAACGTTTGGTTATCGGTCAGGTCGTTGATTGCAACAATTTCCAACTCATCGCGATAGTGATCCAAGATGGTTTTGAAGCTTTGGCGACCGATGCGACCGAAGCCGTTGATTGCTACTCGTGCCACAAGTGACTCCTTATTATTTCGCACCAAATTAAGAATGCTTTCACGGCTCTGGGCCGTTCTGCACCACTATAGCACATTCGTTGGTTACTGTCATTCTGCTTTGGTGAAGGTTTATAAGCTTAATCGGTCAAGAATCGTGCACCTATCAAAGGCCGAGGCATGTGGCTAAATGTTGAATGATCATGCCATTTGGGGAATTCAGGGCTAGAATACAAAGAACATAGAGCATAGAGCCTAGATGTAAAGGTTCATTCGGTTGACAATGATGATCCCTCACCCCCTGACCCCCTCTCCCGCCCAGCAGGCGAGGGGGAAACGTCCCCTCGCTCGCCGCAGTGGGAGAGGGGTTGGGGGTGAGGGCATGCTGGCCGTTGTTAACCCCATGAACCTTTACACATAGAACATAGTCATCATTCAAATCTGTGTGAATCTGTAACTAGAAAAAGCCTTCGCGTCCTTTGCACTCTTCGCGGTTTCAACCCTTGGTGCTCTTTGTGTCCTTCGCGGATCAAAACAAAACCTAATCTCTTTGACATGGAGCCTACAAATATGCGACGTTTTTTGATCTTGATCATAAGCCTTAGCTGGTTACTCGGAATATTACCACCCGCCCACGCCGAGCCACCAAGCGACCAACCAAGCGATTGGTGGGGCATTGTCGTGCGCGACCCAGCCTACGAGTGGAATACTAACCCAGCCTATCCGAATGCTGCCAATCAAGCCTTTATCGATCGCATGTTCGATGAAATTGTGGCCATGGGTGGGCGTTGGGTGCGCTTCGAGTTCCACAGCGCATGGGATGGCTCGAGTTATGGCAGTTTTAATCTAGCGCAGGCTGATTATTTTGTCAGTGCCGCCCATAGCCGTGGCTTGAAGGTGCTGGCTTTGCTAGGCACTGATATTTTGCGTGGCCCTCAAGCAGGCGTGCAGCATTTTGATGGTGGCACGGTTTCAGGCAGCATTCCCACTAGCAACCCCGACCGCGAGCTTTCACCCTGCCCACCAGCCCCGATTGGCTGCGGCGTGAATGCCTATCAAAAAGCATGGCTCGAGCGTGCGATCAGCATCGCCGATTATTATCGTGGCCGCATCGATGCCTATGAAATTTTCAACGAGCCAAATTTTTATTTTGGGTTAATTGGCGATACTAACGGCCAGCAAGATGAGATGAATCCCTATTATCTGGCCCAAACGATCACCAAACTGTATCGAATTTTGCGCGATGCCAGCCGCAACGATCAAACGCCGCTGATTGTTGGCGGTTTGCACCCATTAACTTCCAACGAATCAGGTCGCACTGATCGCGGTTATTTGCAATCACTCTACCAATCAGCGCCGTTCAGCAATTGGGCCAATAGCCACAACGGCCAATATCCAATTGATGGCGTGGCCTATCATCCCTATCCCGCCGAGATGCGCCGTTTGATCAGCGATAACGACTTTTTGCCTTTAGTCGCACCACGCTTGGATAGCGTCATTGCTACGATGCGCAGTTTTGACCAAACCAGCCAGCTTTGGCTGACCGAAATTGGCACGCGTGGCGACTCCAATAATCCTAGTGAGCTGCAACGTCAAGCCGATTTTATGCGTCAATTTGTGGCAACGATCTATGGCCGACCCGAAATTGCCAACTGGTTTTGGTTCAAGTACGAGGATTTTCCGCCTGCGAACGAGGCTTGGGGCGTGGTGCATATCAATTACGATAGCAACGGAGCCTACGATATTAACGGCACAGTCAGTTTGTATAAACCGAGTTTTTATACCTACCGCGATTTAGTTGATCATTTTCGTCAGCGGGTTTGGATTCCACAGGTGCTAAATGACGTTAATTAGCTGATTCTGACGGCCTAAAAAGCGTTTGCAGGCCCGTAGTTACACTCTGCTCAATTCGACCGTGTGTGCTATAATCGAAGCAATCAAACACCAACGAATTGAGTACATCACTTGGGGATAGAGTAGCAATGTCAACGCGAAAATCTGCGCCAAAGCGCCAAAGTGGCAAAAAGCCAACCGCTGCAACCGCCCGCAAACGGGGCGCAGCCAAACAATCAATCGCCCCGCAAATCCAAATTCCCCAAAATCTTCAGCGTGAGATTTTTGCGGTTATTTTGGTATTTTTGGGCTTATTGACGTTGCTATTCAGCACATTTAGCGGCGATCAAGGGGTGATTGGCACGCAGTGGAATACTGCTGTGGCGCGGGCTTTTGGCACTGGCAAGGTGCTGGTTCCGGTGGCGCTGGGCATTCTGGGTGGCCTGATGATCTTCCAAGAGCGATTTAGCGATAGCCGTTTGAGCGGCGCGAATATTCTTGGCACGCTGATGGTGCTGCTTTCGCTGTTGATGCTGCTGGAATATCCAGGCTATGAAATTCATCGCGAACACCCTGAGTTTCACGTTGGCGCTGGCGGTGGGGTGGTCGGCCAAACCTTGCTGACGATTTTGATCAGCGGGATTGGCAAGGGTGGGGCATTGCTCTTTTCAGTCACGATTGGGCTGATTGGGATTATGCTGACCTTTAATCTGACGCTACGCCAAATTATGGCCTCATTGTTCTATTACACTGGCGGTTTGCGTATTTTAGGTCGCCGCTTGTTGGGTGCTCCCGTTCGGCGTGAGCCAATGTTTGATGATTATCCTGAGGAGCATTTCAGGCCACTTGAATTACCCGCGCCGCAAGCCATGCCCAAGGTCAGCAACAAACGCCGTCAAGCGATTCTTGAAGATACAACCAACCAAGAAGTGGTGCTTACGCCAATTGCCGAGCGCCCGGCCCAAGCCAGTTTGTTCAATCGCGATCTGCCTGAGCCAAATCGGCCAGCCCGTCGCAAAGAAGTTGCGCCGCCACCAGTTACGCCAAATGCAGCTGGTAGTATGGCCCCAACCAAACGGCTCAAGCCCGCCGATGATCAAACCAAGTCTAATCAGCCAAAAGCCAATGCTGAAGATCCCAACTTTATCGAGCCAGATGAAGCGCTGACCCATCGCGCTTGGCCGTTGCCGACCCTCAACGCGCTCGATGAGTTTGTTGAAGGCCAAATTGGCGATGAAGAAAAACGCGAAAAAGCGCGGATTATCGAGGAAACCTTGGCCTCGTTTCGGGTTGAGGCGCGAGTGGTTGAGGCCAACACCGGGCCAGCAGTCACTCAATTTGCGCTCCAACCAGCGATTGGGGTCAAAATTAATAAAATCACCAGCCTCCAAAACGATTTGGCTTTGGCGCTTGCTGCGCCATCGTTGCGGATTGAAGCGCCAGTGCCAGGCCGCTCGGTGGTTGGCATCGAGATCCCCAATTCGGCGATTGCCACCGTGGCTATGCGCGATGTGCTTGGTAGTGAAGAGTTTGATGCTAAACGCGGCAAGCTCAAAATTCCGCTAGGCAAAGATGTTTCAGGTACGGTCGTGATTGCCGACCTGGCCAAAATGCCGCACTTGCTGGTGGCTGGCAGCACTGGCTCAGGTAAAAGTATTTGTATCAATTCAATCATTATTTCGTTGTTGATGAAACACACGCCCAACGAGCTGAAATTCATCATGGTTGACCCCAAAATGGTCGAATTGATCGTTTACAACAATATTCCGCATTTGCTCACGCCAGTGGTAACCGAACTTGAACGGGTGGTTAGCTCACTCAAGTGGGCCGTGCGCGAGATGGAACGCCGCTACAAGGTCTTTGCTAAGGGCGGTTTTCGCAATCTCGAAAGCTATATGCAAGCCGCCCGCAAACGCCCTGACCTTGAGCCAATGCCCTATATCGTGGTGATCATCGACGAGTTGGCCGATTTGATGATGCTTGCGCCGGATGAAGTTGAAACCTTGATTTGTCGTTTGGCTCAAATGGCTCGCGCCACCGGAATTCACTTAATTTTGGCGACCCAACGGCCATCGGTCGATGTCGTAACAGGCTTGATCAAGGCCAACTTCCCAACGCGGATCGCCTTCGCCGTGACTTCGCAAATCGACTCACGGGTTATTTTGGATACGCCTGGAGCCGAGCAATTGCTTGGCCGTGGCGATATGCTCTATCTGGCGGTCGATGCAGCTAAATCAATTCGGGTGCAAGGAACCTTTGTTTCCGATGGCGAAGTTGAAAAAGTTGTGCAATTCTGGCGCATGCAAATTCCACCAGAATTAGCCAAGCCCGATCCTGCCAACCCCCAAGCCAAGCCTGCGCCGAGCAGTCAAACCAGCATGGGTGATGTGTTTTTGCAAGCCGACGAGCAAGATGAACTACTGCCCAAGGCGATTGAATTGGTGCGCCAACATCAACGAGCCTCAGCCTCAATGCTCCAACGCCGCTTGCGGATTGGCTATAGCAAAGCTGCCCAATTGATCGAACTGCTCGAACAACGCGGAATTGTTGGGCCAGCCGAGGGCAGTCGTTCGCGCGAGGTGCTCAATCCAGAACAGGGAGCGAAGGCTGGCGATGAATAACGATGATATTTCTGCACCTGTAGCGTAGAGCCTGCTACCCAGCAGATCGCCGAAATCGTTTATTATGGGGAGCATAGGCTATGCGGTTCTTGGTTCGTAGCACTGATAGCGCCCAGATAGCCTATCGCCTATAGCCTTGTACAAGGAGAGCGCTTGTGAACAAGCAGACCATTCGTGATGTAGCATGGAGCGGAAAACGAGCTTTGGTTCGGGTGGATTTCAATGTGCCGCTTGATGAAGCCCGTAAAGTCACTGATGACACCCGGATTCGGGCAGCGTTGCCTACGATCAACTATTTGCTCGAACAAGGTGCAAGTGTGATTTTGATGTCGCACTTGGGCCGCCCGAAGAAAAAAGTGGCCGAAGAATTCCGGCTCAAGCCAGTTGCCGATCATCTCCAATCACTGCTGGATGCCCCAGTCAACTATATTCAGACCACGACTGGCGCTGAGGCCGAAGCCGCTGCTCAAGCTTTGCAAGCAGGCCAAGTGCTGTTGTTGGAAAATACCCGCTTTGATCCCCGTGAAGAATCGAACGACCCTGCCATGGCCGAAGAATTGGCCAAACTTGGCGATATTTATGTGAATGATGCTTTTGGTGCGGCTCATCGTGCCCATGCCTCAACCGAAGGCCTCGCCAAATTCCTGCCAGCCGTGGCTGGTTTCTTGATGGAAGCCGAATTGGCGGCACTTGGCAAAGCCTTGGATGATCCTCAACGGCCTTTCGTTACGATCATTGGTGGCGCAAAAATCAGCGACAAAATCGGCGTAATCGAAAACTTGCTGGGCAAAGTCGATTCATTGCTGATCGGCGGCGGGATGGCTAATACCTTCTTGTTGGCCCAAAACAAGGCTGTTGGTGCTTCATTGGTCGAAGCCGATAGCGTGGCCGAAGCCGCTCGTTTGATCGACGAAGCCCAAGGTCGCGGCGTGAAGTTGTTGTTGCCCAGCGATGTCGTGGTAGCCGATGCCTTCAGCGCCGAAGCTAACACCCAAGTGCTGAGCGTCGATGATGTGCCCGATGGCTGGCGGATTCTCGATATTGGGCCTGAAACTCGCCAAACCTACTCGCAAGTGGTTAGCGAAGCTAAAACCGTGATTTGGAACGGCCCAATGGGCGTGTTTGAGCTAGAGCCATTTGCCGCTGGCACTCGCGCCGTTGCTCAGGCCTTGGCCGATAGCAGCGCCATCACAATCATTGGTGGTGGCGATTCAGTTGCTGCGATTGAGCAAATGGGCTTAGCCGAAAAGATGAGCCACATCTCAACTGGCGGTGGTGCTAGCCTCGAATTGCTCGAAGGCAAAGTGCTGCCAGGAATTGCCGCGCTCAACGATAAATAATTAGTTCGTTTACTCAAGCATTTAAGCCCCCACAGAATTAAGTTTTCTGTGGGGCTTTTTGTGCCCTGTTGGTTTTGTTAAATACCAAGTCAGTAAATATCTATTTAATAGAAAAAATTAAAACTCTAAATATTTGTTATGATAAATATACCTAAAATAACCTCAAAAATCATCTTGACTAATAGGAGAAATGCATGATAGCATGATTTGACTGTTGTTCAATAAGTACCAGATAGGAGCCGCTATGTTAAGTATCTTCAAGCGCTGTGTTCAACTCTTTGTATCTATCTGCTTGGTGGTTACGTTAGGCGGTTGTGGTGGTCCATCGGAAGGTGTTGTAAAAGAATCACTTGCGGCTTTTTTTCAGTCTCCAGGTGCTGAAGATTTTATGGAGTTAGAAGATTTTACTTCAGAAGAGTGTGAACTGACCCAAAATGAAAAAAGTTCGAAAGGTTTAGAGGAACGTTGGGTAGTACGTTTTACGTTAGTGGCAGAATTTAATGGGAAAAGACAAGTTGATGACTCAATTAAAGGAGCAATTATGGAACGAACAAAAGAAGGTGATTGGTATATAAATCCTTTTAAGATATTTGGTTGTTAATATCATGAATAATAATGAAGTCAAGTTTGAAAATACTACTGTTGGTAGAGATGTAAATATAAAACAAGAGTATAACAAAAGTACTTGGATTACAAGATTAATTAATGACTATTTGAGTATTGGTATATTGTTTTGGATTACTTGTGCAATAATAGGAGTAGGAATTGGATTTTATATAATATCTCCGGCTGTGGATAAATATATTATTGCCTATCAGTTCCATAGTCCTGGAATGATTCGAACAAGTATGCTTTCAAGCGCAGGTATATTAGGCTCTATAGCAGGATTTATAGTGACAGCACTATTACTAAGGATCATTAAATATTATACAAACTATGATAGGAGTCAATCATGAACAAGCAAACCATCAGCGACTCTGAGATTGGTGGATCGGTAACTACAAAATCTACTGGTTCTAATAGTGAACAAACTATTATTAGAACAAAAATTAAAAAAGATCTCAATCAAGAAATTAATGAGCCACAAAATATGCGAATAGGCAATATGTCTGCAAAAGGTAATATTGCTATCATATGTTTAGCAATCGTTATCATTATATTTGTTGCCTACCAAATAATTGGCTTATAATTAATGATCCTGCCGCAATCATTAAACAAAGACCTGCCATGCAATTAACATGGCAGGTCTGATCGATCAATTTTAGATGATAAATTCGCTGCGGCTGCGACCACGAGCTTGTTCAATTTCGTGGCGGCGAGCATCGTAGCCTTCGCGGCCCATCAAGGCGTAGGTGGCGATTTTGCCAGCCTCAACCCCTGGTTGATCAAAGGCGTTGATGTTGTACAACTCGCCAGCAAAAGCGGTTTGCATTTCGAGCATGTAGTAGAACTGACCAAGCGTATAGGCATTGACTGCTGGGAAATAGTGAGCCATGCTCGGGCGGCCAGCTTCGGCAATTGCCAACTGGGTTGCTTCGCCTTCGGCCTTGAGCAATTGGCTAAAGCTCTTGCCATCGAGATACGAAAGTTCGTTGATATCGGGGTAGGCATTACTCAACGGTGCTTCCAGTTGGAACTGCTCGACAAACAAGAAGTGCATTAATTTATCGAATGGCCCTTCGGCATACAATTGCACTTGCGAGTGTTGGTCGGTTGCGCCCAACGATTTGATTGGTGTAGGCCCAACATTGACCACATTTCCAGCCCGATCAACTCGCTTGCCCAAACTTTCAGCCCACAATTGGCGGAACCAATCGGCTACATCGCGCAAACGCTGAGCATAGGGCATCATCACAACCATATTCTTGCCCTTTTTATCAAGCAAAAATTGGATTAATGCACACATTGCGGCGGGGTTTTTGCGTGGGTCACGCTCTTGGCTGCGTTTGTCGGCGTAGGCTGCGCCAGCCAACATTTCATTAATATCAATCCCCGTAACTGCTGCTGGGAACAACCCAACAGCACACAGCTCCGAGAAACGCCCGCCAACGCTGGCTGGCAATGGCAAGGTTGGATAGCCTTCACGATCGGCGATTTGGCGCAAAGCTCCCTTTTTGGGATCAGTCGTCAACACCAAGTGATCAATCAATTTATCCTTGCCGAGGCGTTTGGCCAAGGCTTCGCGGAAGTAGATGAAAGATGCCATGGTTTCGGCAGTTGTACCCGATTTGGTAATCACGTTGAACACCGTGCGCTCAAGATCAAGTACATCGAGCAAGCCAGCATTTAACTCGGGGTCAACATTATCAGGCACAAACAAAGTGGGACCACGGCGCAATTCACGTGGCAAATTATTATAAAATGGGTGCTGGAGAGCCGTTTGGGTTGCAATTGGGCCAAGCGCTGAGCCACCAATGCCCAAAACTACCAAAGTATCGGCGCGAGCACGCACAGCTTGGGCTTGAGCAATAATTTCGCTGGTATCTTGGTAGGGCAAATCCATCCAGCCGAGATCGGCGCGTTGAGCATAAACAGCCTCAATCGCGGCGGCGGCATGGGGCAATGCTGCCTCAATTTCAGCCTCAGTTAATCCATGTTCACCAATCACATCGGCCATCACATTGTTGTAATCAAAGCGAATAGCTTGAGTACTCATGACACTCCTTATTGTTTGCGAAATTGGGTCTTTGTCGTAGGCTGCGGCGGTGCAGTTGCAAGGCTTCGTTGCCCAGCGGCCAACTTTGCCCATCGTACCACACTCAACGGGTGCTGGTGGTAGTATTCTCTTCACCAGCTACAAGCGTGCCACCATTAATCTCACAATTGAGCAATTGGCGTTTAGCGCTAAACACCGCCTCAAATTCGATTCGACTGTAGCAGCGATCATCAACCAAGGTTTTGCGCACGAACAAATTCTCATCGTCGTCGCGCTGTGAAAGATCGTTGCGGCTATCGATCCGCACCCGGATTACGCTGCCACAACGTTTGCAACGCACCTGAAAATAAATTCCCGCATCGCTGGCAGGTTGGCTGCTGCCGCCACCAAAAAGCTTACGAAAAAAACTCATGAGTACTCCCTGAGAGAAGGCAAAAGTCAAAAATCAAAAGTCAAAAGCCCATAACCTCATCGTAACAATCTGTGCTAATCTGTGGCTACAACAAAGATCATTCGTGCAATTCGTGGCTACAACAGCCTTCGTATTCTTCGCATTCTTCGCGATTTCAATCCTTCGTGCTCTTCGTGCCCTTCGTGGATCAAATATCTTTAAAGCGTGGCAACAAGGCCCAAACCAACAAACCACCAGCCAGCCACCACATCCAAGGGTTGTCAATCTGCATAGTTTGCAAAATACTCGCGCTGATCATCAGGGCACTGGCGGCAATGCCTGCGGTGAGCCGGCTAAATGCTCGTTCGATCCGTTTGGTGGTACGCTCTAGTTTCACAATTTCGGTGCGCACTTGCAAATCGCCTTGGGCAGCTTTGGCATAAAATTGTTTGGCATGGCGCGGAATTTGGCTGAGATCAGTGATTAATTCGCGGCCTTCGTTAATCACCCGCTCACGCAGATCGCGGCCACTGGTTTGCTCACGAATAAAACGCAAGGCAAAAGGCTTGGTCACGCTGAAAATATCAAAATCTGGCGCTAAACCAGCCGCTACGCCACCAATAATTCCTACCGTGCGCCCCAAAAATAGCAATGATTGGGGCAACTGAAACGGCAAATCATACAGCAATTCGCTCAATCCGCCGACAAAACCTTCAACATCAATTTGCTGGAGTTCGCGAATCGTGCGGCCATAGGTGTAGGAAAACCAAATTTCTAAGGCTTGGCGCAATTGCTGATCGTTGGCGTTGGGCATGACCACGCCAATCGAGCGTGCGCCGTCGATCATGCGCTGTGGTTCGCGCATCACCACGCCAGCCGCAATCGTCGCGAGGCCATCCATCACACTTTGGGGAATCGAATCGACCATGCCAAAATCGAGGAAGGTGATTACAAAGGGCTGTTTGCCATTTGCCAAACGTTCGCCAACAGGTCGTACAAATAAATTGCCTGGGTGCGGGTCGGCATGAAAAAAACCATCGGTAAAGCATTGTTGCAAATAGGCCAAATACAGCTTTTCGGCCAAATCCAGCCGATCAATTCCGGCGGCATCGAGCGCAGCATATTCGGAAATTTTAATGCCCTCGATCCGCTCCATCACCAAAATGCGCTCAGTTGAATAATCACGCTGAATTTTCGGGACATAAATGTGATCGTTGCCAGCAAAATTACGCTGAAAGCGCTCGGCGTGATCGGCTTCGCTCAGGTAATCGAGTTCGCGCAAAGTGATCCGCGAAAATTCTTCGATCAGTGCAGGTAAATCGGTGCGGCGGCGAATCGGGCCATAATATTGCATCCAACTAGCAACCCAACGCAGCGCAGCAATATCAATTTCGACGAATTGCTCAATTTGTGGGCGTTGAATTTTGATGGCAATTGGTTGATCGCCGTGGAGCGTGGCAAAATGCACTTGGCCAAACGACGCAGCAGCGATTGGCTCGCGCTCGAACGTGCTAAAAATCTGGTTGAGTGGTTGGCTTAATTCATGTTCGATCGTGGCTTGGATCAAGCGAAATGGTACGGGCGAAACTTCATCTTGCAAGCCGATCAAATCTTCAACCACGGCTGGCGGCAGAACATCAACCCGCGTTGAAGCAAATTGCCCAAGCTTGATCATTACGCCGCCGAGATCGATCGCCAAATCGCGAAAACGCCGCGAAAACCGCCGATAGCGCTCGATCCGCGTGCGATCCGCGTACCAGCGAAACCAAAACTGTCGTCCAAGCAACAGATCCCAGACGATAATATGGGCGACTAAGCGCACAAAAAACCACGCGACGCGGAAGAAACGGCGGCGGCGTGGAACATTCGGCAACGACACCAACTCAGTTTTACTCATACTCGGTATTATAGCAGGCCAGCGCGGCCAGCGTTAGGGATTAGAGTTCAGGAGTCAGGGGCTAGGGTTCAGGAGTCAGGGCGTTTAACGCAGAGGCGCAGAGATGATGTAGGGGTCAGGGGCTAACGATCAGGAGTGAGGATTGCTGATTGGGCGAGCTAATGCAAACCTGACCCCTCGTCCCTGACTCCTGACCCCTCACCCCTTCGCGCTCTTCGTGCTCTTCGTGGATCAATGATGCAGTTTGATGCTACACTGAGTGCTGGCAATTAATCTGCTCAATCAGCGTCAAAACCATAGAGAACTGTAAATTATCAATTGAAAGGGTTGTTCCAATGCCCGATGGAAATGCTTACGATCAGGCCTATTATGCCATGTCGCGGCCTGAGGCTGGGCGCAAAAGTCTGGTTGATACCTTACGCGATCGCTATATTCGTCGCCATGTGTTGCGCTTTCGCCAAACTGGGCGATTGTTGGATATTGGCTGTGGTTTAGGTTTATTTTTGCAATCGATGACCCCGCCGTTTGAGCCATTTGGCACTGATATTTCAGCCTATGCCGTGGCTCAAGCCCAGCAACGCCTGCCCCAAGCCAAATTATTCGTTGGCAGCATTTTGGATGGAATCCCATTTAGCGTTAATTTCGATGTGATTACCGCGATCAATGTGGTTGAACACTTGGAGCAGCCTGCCTTGGCAGTCGCCGCGATTCGCGAACGCTTACAATTGGGTGGTTTGTTTGTGGCGCACTTGCCCACCATCGGCAATCGTTTGCAAGCGCGGATTTATCGTGGCTCGTATGATGCCGACCCAACCCATATTTATCGGCCAAGTGGCCGTGAATTTCGCGGGATGGCTGAGGCAGCAGGTTTTAAAACTGTGTTTGAAACCTACTCGCCATTTGCCCCAGCCGTGGTATGGCGTAATTTGCCTTGGCATCCAGCCTATTTGGCAATCTTTCAAGCTCGCTAAATCAAAATAATGCACATCCATCGCGTTTGTTGTTGATGGATGTGCATTATTTCAACTAACCACGTTTGCGCAACAAGCCAGCATATTTGGCAATAATTCCTAGCATAATTTCATCAGCGCCGCCGCCGATTGAAAGCAAACGCGCATCGCGAAAATAACGCGCCATCGGATATTCTTCAACATAGCCCATGCCGCCGTGGAATTGTAAACATGTATCGGCAACTTCGCGAGCCAAACGTCCAGCCTTGAGTTTAGCCATCGAAACTTCTTTGGTGATGTCATGACCAGCCAAAAGCAAACGGGTGCAGTGATAATTGAGTTGACGTAACGCCTCAATCTCGGTCAATAATTCAGCTAAACGAAAATGAATATATTGATTGTCGATTAAAGGTTTGCCAAACGTTTGACGCTCACGGCAATAGTGGCTGGTCATT
The DNA here is from genome assembly GCF_039545135.1 of Herpetosiphon gulosus. Taxonomy (NCBI): domain Bacteria; kingdom Bacillati; phylum Chloroflexota; class Chloroflexia; order Herpetosiphonales; family Herpetosiphonaceae; genus Herpetosiphon; species Herpetosiphon gulosus. Next base: position 87,937 of record NZ_BAABRU010000010.1, read on the forward strand.
TCAACGATCCGTTCCATTGCTGAAACTGCTGAAACTGAACCAATTAAGCGCTCTTTTTGAAATTGCTGCATTTGCAACACAAAGCCTTGGCCTTCTTCGCCGATGCGGTTGGTAACTGGTACACGCACATTGTCGAACGCCAACAACGCCGTATCGCTGGAATGATTGCCCAATTTCTCTAGTTTTTTGGAAACATGAAAGCCTGGCGTGTTGGTTGGGACGATCAGCAGCGACATGGATTTATAGCCAGGTTCATCACTGGTACGGGCCAGCAAGGTAATAAAATCGGCCTGTGTGCCATTGGTGATCCACATTTTATGGCCGTTGATCACATACTCGTCGCCATCGCGCACCGCCCGCGTGCGAATCGCCGCCACATCAGAGCCAGCATCAGGCTCGGAAATTGCCACCGCCGCGATCATTTCGCCGCGAATTGCTGGAGCTAAAAATCGTTGACATAACTCTGCGCTGCCAAATTCGGCCAAGGCAGGTGTAGCCATATCGGTATGCACCGCAATCGCCATGGGCACGCCGCCACAGTGCGCGTAGCCTAATTCTTCAGCCAACACCACGTTATACCAATAATCTAAGCCTGCGCCGCCATAGGCTTCAGGGTACGAAACGCCCAAGGCACCTATTTCGCCTAATTTTTTGAATAAAGTATGGCCTGGAAAAGCCCGCTCATGCTCCCATTGCTCGACAAAGGGGTTAATTTCGCGCTCGACAAAACGACGAATGGTTTGGCGAAACATCTCATGCTCAGCGTTGAAATACAGTGACATTACAGCCTCCTTGCTTTGGGCATCGCAATCGTAGCTCGATTGTAGCATAGGGCTTGTTGGGCTTTAGCTGGATGGCTCGGTTGCTCAACTGATAGCCGCAAATCAAATTTGTGCTAGAGTGAATAGCGTCAGGGTTTCGGCGCTGGCAACTATTTAAACAGATACCTAATCTATGAGGAGCAATTGTATGCAGCGCTGGTGGCGGGTTCTCTATGGTGTGATTATTGTTGGTTTGGTGGGCTGTGGTGTAGCTACACCAACCGCAACTCCGGTGGCCAAAAGTCGCGTTCAGGCAGTTTTGGCGGCTTCCAATTTGGTCGTTGGCCCAAATCGTTTGCCAATTGGCTTGATCGTCGATGGCTCACCGATTAACGACCCCAATGTGCAAGTCAAATTGCGCTTGTATTATCTTGATGGAACCGATGCTGAGAAAACCCAAGTTGCCGGTGAAGGCAGTGCCGATTACTTTGGCCAAGGCTTGCCCGCTGGCATCTATGTGACCTACCCTGATTTTAAAAAAGCTGGCGATTGGGGGGTTGAGGTTGAGGCGACGTTGCCAGGCAAAGAGCCAACCGTCAGCACCTTGCGGCTCTCGGTTTTGGCCCAAGATCCTACACCTGCAATTGGTAGCAAAGCGATTGCAGTCGATACGCCAACCGTCAAAACTGCGCCTGATCTGAGCCAAATCAGCTCTGATCCAAAGCCAAATCCGGCCTTGTATCAATTGAGCATTGCCGATGCGATTAAGAGCGGCAAGCCCACCGCAATTTTATTTGGCACGCCAGGCTTTTGTAAAACCGCTACCTGTGGCCCCAGCGTCACAGTTTTGGGTAATTTACAGCAAACCTATGGCGAAAAGATGAATTTTATCCATGTGGAAGTTTATAAGTTCCCATTTAGCGAATCAGTTCAAGCCAACCCACCGTTGTTAGTGCCAGCTATGGCCGAATGGCGCTTGCCGAGCGAGCCATGGTTGTTCTTGCTCGGCAAAGATGGCACGATTGTCAATAAATATGAGGGTGGAATTACCACTGAAGAGCTTGGCCCGATGATTGATACCATCTTAGCCCAAGGGATTTAGCCCGAATACGTGCAGCAGTAGTGCAACCGCGTTGCTGCTGCAACCTTGTTTATACCCCAACGTAAATAATCACGATTCTGATGAGTAATGAGAGAACACCCATGCAATCTTCGCTGATTAAACAACGTTTACGTGTGCCCTATTATCGCTGGCAGATTGTTGCTGTCTTTCTGTATTTTATCCTGGCAGTTATGAATTTATTTATGCCAACGCGGTCGAGCATTCGTCTCATTGCAGACTGGAATATGTTTTTATATCCGATCCTGCTGGTTCAATTTGGGATGAATGTTATTTCTTATCTCGATCTGAGTGCTCGCGGCTTGGTGATGCGGCGCGGTTGGCAACGCTTTGAAGTTAATTGGGCGCAAATTGAATCGTTTGGGATTGGCACAATTGGCCGACGACGCTATCTGCCGTATATTATTTTGCACCAGCCGATTAAAGGCTTACCACGCGTGAAATTAAAGGAACTAACGCCAGAACAACAACAGCGTACATTAACCTTGGAAGGCTGGGATAACCCCGAAATTATTGCTAAGGCCTTACATGCTAGTCTTGCATCTACGACCGATCAATGGCAGGTGACTCCCGATTTTTCCAAAAGCCTGAAATTTTTTTATTCGTATCAAAAAATGATTGCTTGGGCAACGCTGGTTGTTATATTAATTTTTGTTTATTTATCCTTTTTATAGAAAGTAAATTATGAATCCTAGAAAATTTAGACCTAAGAATTTCAGATCTTATGTATCAGTTTCTTTGTTTATGTCATTTATGTCGCTCTATTGGATATATCAAGGCCTGTCTGATAATTGGATTTCGGTAATGCTTAACTCAGTGGTTGCTTTATATTGTGTTTTTGAGGCAAATACGTATTTGATTGTTGATTCAGAAGGATTATCTATTCATCGAATATTTAGAGATCGGATACATCTAGCCTGGAGCGATATAGCTGAAAAACAACATTTGAATATAGGCAAATATACCCTAGATTATCTTTTATTGAACGTACCAAATCCGTCAATCAAAAGTCTCAATTCGAATCAAATCCCGAAGGAGCTACGATCAAGCATTTTTAGGCTCGATCTATGGGAGCGATCGAGCGAATTGATCGAATTGATCCAACCACAACTCGCAACCGAACCTAGATCAAATCAAGTTTTTGTGCCGTTCAATCATATAGATCAAACAAGAATAACCAGAATTTCAATCTTAGTTATCCTTGTCGCATTTGCTGTAGCAGCTTTTACAATCTGGAGACTTTTTGCTGGATAGATTGTTAGCGGTAGTAATTGTAACTTTTAAAGAACTTCCTGTGTAGTATCTAAGTATTCAGTTGCTAAGTATAATATTCCATAGCAACGGCTAAGCCTATACTATATTTCACTTATTATTAGATTGACAAGGAATTAAATAAATGCAACCAATTATCTTCAGAGCACGTAATTACAAGCGGCAATTATTCATAATGTTATTTTCCGGATGTATAATGATTGCCATTCCAATTATATTTAAAGTAATCTTTGATATGAAAAGATTTCCAGTATTTTTTGTCATTATGGGGATACTATATTTCTATGGGGCAATCAGTGACTACCGCAGAGAGTTAATTATTGACGATCAAGGGATTACAGTCAAAAGATTGTTCAATCCCAGCAGAACTGCCGAATGGAAGGATATTTCTGCTATCCAATATTTTATGTTTTTCAATCGACCAATTGAATATATCCTTTTTGATCGTGATGTGCAGTTATTAGATGCGCTCTATCCTTCGATTGTGCCAAAACCATATCATCGACGTGTATTGCTCTTAAATGAATGGGATAATTATGAGCAAATCAAGCTGCTAGCTGAGCAAAAAATGCCATCGTTGGCAAATAAAGATTTGATTGTACCATTTACGTTTAGTTTATCAAGCTTCATCAAACAAGTGCTGGTGTATGGAGTAATTCTTATTCCAATTATTATTATTTGGGGCTGAGATCTGACAATGCAACAATATTTATTAACCGTTCGACCACGTTATTGGTGGGCAACCTTGGTTTCTTTAGTGCTGGCAAGTGGCGTGATTATCAATGCAATGATTCAAGCACTAACAACCCCAAATGTTGAGTTCAGCCCTGCTCTATTGGTGTTTGTTGGATGGATTGCATGGGCTGCGCGTGGCTTGAATCAGTTTATCCGTGTAACTGAGCAGAGTTTGATTATCAAACATTCGGGCAAGCCATTGACGATTGATTGGGCCCATGTTGCTGGAGTTGGAACATTGCAAGGGCTTATGGGCATTGCCATGCCCTATCTGATTTTAAATCAACCCTATGCCAATTTGCCAGAGCCAAATCTACGCAGATTCGCCAGTGCCAATCTACATGATGAGATTGTGATTATCAATCCGCTCCACTGGAATAACACTGCCAAACTTTGGCCGTTGATTCTGCACCATGTACCTGCCACCAATCAATATCAAGTGCCGTTTGATTTTAGTGCTACACCAAAGCTTGAACGCCGAATCATCGGAATATTTGTTGGTATGCTCTTCGTGACAATGCTGCTGTTGTATTGGCTGTTTTAGAGCGATTTTCGTGATACGATTGCTATATGACGCATCCAGCATTGGACTGGATGCGTTGCTGTTTTCAAGGAGTAGTATCGTATGCGAATACGTTTGATATTAAGTTTATTGGTGATTGTTGGCTTGCTCGGCGGCGCTGCTTGGTGGGTATTGCAACCAAACCAAACCCAAATTCAAGCCTCGATCAGCGCGGTCGGCATGCTTAATCAAGCTAGTCAAGGCAATTATACTCGTGCAACCGCGCCACGCCCATTTGAATTCCCCACCGATCATGGCTCGCACCCAGGCTATCGGACGGAATGGTGGTATTACACTGGCAATTTGGCGAGTGCTGATGGCCAGCGTTTTGGCTTTCAATTGACCTTTTTTCGCTCGGCGGTAACCGACCAAGTAATTAGCCGTACCGCCAGTTTGGCCACCAGCGATATTTATATGGCCCACTTCGCCTTGACCGATGTCGCCAATCAACGCTTTTATGCCTTTGAACGCTTTATGCGCGGTAATCCGCAATTGGCCAATGCCACTGGCGATCCCTTCAAGGTTTTTGTCGAGGATTGGCAAGCGGTTGGTAGCGGCTCCGAAGGCATGATCATGCAACTCAAGGCTCAACAAGCCCCAGTTACGCTTGATTTAACCCTTGAATCGAGCAAAAAACCAACCTTGCAAGGCGATCGCGGTTTGAGCCAAAAAGGTACTGAGCTGGGCAATGCCTCGTATTATTATTCGCTAACCAACATGACCACCACTGGCACATTGCAGATTGATGGTCGCGAAATTGCGGTCACTGGCAAGGCTTGGATGGATCACGAATGGGGCACAAGTGCCCTCGAAGATCAAGCAGTGGGCTGGGATTGGTTCTCGATCCAGCTTGATGATCAACGGGAAATAACCTACTTCAATATTCGCAATGCTGATGGCTCGATTAGCCCCTATTCAACGGGCACATTAACCTTAGTCGATGGTACAACCCGTAAGATTGACCGTGATAGCCTCAAGCTAGAGGTATTACGCCAATGGCAAAGCGATCAAGGGGTGCAATATCCAGCCCAATGGCGCTTGAGCTTACCCAGCGAGCAGCTTGAATTGACGATTACGCCCCAAGTTGCCAACCAAGAACTGCCATTAACCGTGCGCTACTGGGAAGGTACGGTCTCAATCAGTGGTAACGCGACAGGTTTTGGCTATGTTGAATTGACGGGCTATGGCGATACTGGGCGTGGGCGTGCCGAATAAGCGAAAGCCGTTATAATGCAATCAGCATAATCATTGAGGATCAGCAATGCGGATTATCGGGATCGATCCAGGCACGGCAATTATGGGTTGGGGAATTATTGATGGCGATGGCAGCGATTTGACCATGGTTGCCTATGGCGCGTTTACCACGCCCGCCAAACAGCCGCTGCCCGATCGCTTGGTGAGCATTTACAATGATTTAGCCCATGTTTTGGCGCACTATCGGCCTAACGTTGCCGCAGTTGAAGAATTGTTTTTTGCCAAAAATGTGACAACTGCGATGGCCGTGAGCCATGCGCGTGGGGTGGCCCTGTTGGCCTTGCGCCAAGCCAAATTGCCAATTTTTGAATATAAACCGTTGTCTGTGAAACAGGCCGTGGTCGGATACGGCAACGCCGACAAACAGCAAATGCAACATCTGGTGCAAATGACCCTCGATTTGGATCATATTCCCAAGCCCGATGATGCCGCTGATGCCCTTGCCGTTGCGATGTGCCACGCCTACGCAGCACCGTATCTTAACCGCATTCAGGAGGATTCCTAGATGGTTCGTCGGCCAGATCTTGAAGAAGTCAGGGTTAATACCTTTTTAATTGCAGATACCGCCATGATTCCGATTTTACGCGGTGAGGGCACGGTCAATGGGCATTCATTTACCCTAACCTCAGCCCGTGGTCAAGGCTTAATTGCCCGTTTGCGCACCCGCAACTACCGCGTGGTTACGCTCAAAGATAAGATCAATCGTCTAACAGAATTGCCAACCGTCGAAGCTCCGGGCAATTTGTTACAAATCGAAACTGGTGCACGCGATCAATGGTTCCACTTTGATAGCGATACCTTGACATGGCAAGCAGTTGAGGCTCAAACCAATGGCTCGCGCTTATTTGTAGCCTTTGAAGAACATCGGGTGGCGCGACGGCGGCGTTCGCGTACTAGCGGCGATTATTTTCGAATTGAGCGCTTGCCTAATGGCACGCCCCAATTAACCCCGCTCAAGGAGGATACGGCGCTATTGTTGGGCTATGCTCACGCCACTTACGAAGCCGATATTGAAATTGATAATACGGCGAATGCTGATGGTAGCTATACGTTGCCAGTTGAATTTAGCTTGCCACCTGCCTACCGCACAATGCTTGAGTTGTTGGCCGAAAGCCACGACAAACAAACAATGCACTTTTCGGCGGCTGGCTGGCCGCTCGCTGTGCGCCTTTTACATCGCCTGAATCTCCGCCCTGCGAACGGTGACATTGAGGATGATTTTGGCGATGATCACGATGATTTTGATGATGATGACGATGAATAATCGTTGCCAATTGCAATAGCCTGTGTGTTGAAGGAGTTTTGGAATGACAACCGCTGCAACAGTGCCAACCCGTCAGGAAGTAGCCCTCGCCGATACCTGGGATGCAACCAAAGTTTTTGCTTCTGATGCTGAATGGGAACAAGCACTTGATGCCTATGCCCAATCGATTGCCGACATTGAGCAATACCAAGGCCGTTTGGCTGAAGGCGCAGCAACGCTTTTAGCGGCGCTGAATTATTCCGATCAGCTCAACGAGCGGGTTGGCAAGCTCTATATTTATGCCAGCCTGTTTTATAGCGTCGATACCACCGACCAAGTAGCCAAAGCCAAAATGGATCGGGTGTTGGGGGTTTATTCGCGCACCATGGCTAGTTCGGCGTTTATCGAACCAGAAATTATTGCGATTGGCTTTGCAACGCTCAAGCAATGGCAAGCAGAAAACGCCGATTTGGCCCGCTATGGTCAATATTTTCATGATGTTGAGCGGCGGCAAGCTCATGTGCGTTCAGCCGAAGTTGAGCAAGTCTTGGGCTTGGTTAGCGATGCCTTCGATTCAGCCAACTCGACGCATCGCATTTTGACCGATGCTGATTTGGCATATCCCGCAGCCCATGGCGCTAATGGGCTTGAATTAGAGCTAACTCAAGGCACAATTGGTCTGTTGGTCACCGACCCTGATCGTGAAGTTCGACGCACAGCCTTTGAAAACTACAGTGATGCCCATTTGGCCAACAAAAATACTATGGCTAATTGTTTGGCAACTTGTGTTAAGCAGCATGTTTTCAATGCTCGCGTGCGCAACTATAGTTCAGCCTTGGCCGCCGCACTTGGCGAAAACAACATCCCAACCGATGTGTTTCATCAATTGGTGGCCACGGTGCGCAAAAACTACCCGACCTGGCATCGCTACTGGCGCTTACGCCGCCAAGCCTTGGGCTATGATCAATTGTATGTCTACGATATCAAAGCGCCATTAACCACCAAAAAGCTTGAAATTCCTTACACCGAAGCCGTCGATTGGATTGTTGCGGGCATGCAGCCGTTGGGCGAAGGCTACACCAGCGTGGCCAAACGTGGCCTGTTGGAAGATCGTTGGGTCGATATTTACCCCAACAAAGGCAAGAGTGCTGGGGCGTTTTCGAGTGGCTGGAAAGGTACGCCGCCCTATATCTTGATGAATTACAACAACGATATTTTTGGTATGAGCACCTTGGCCCACGAGCTTGGCCACTCGATGCACTCATATCTAACATGGCAAAACCAACCAACGATTTACAGCAACTATGGCTTGTTTGTGGCCGAAGTGGCTTCAAACTTTAATCAAGCTTTGGTGCGCAACCACCTGTTTAATACCAACCAAGACCCCGATTTCCAAATTGCCTTGATCGAAGAAGCCATGAGCAACTTCCATCGCTATTTCTTCATCATGCCAATTTTGGCCCAATTTGAGCTGGAAATCCACGAACGCGGCCAACGGGGCGAACCATTAACCGCTGCGACCCTCAACGGCATCATGTTTGATCTGTTCCGTGAAGGCTATGGCGAGGAAGTTGTGCCCGATGCCGAGCGTATGGGAATTACTTGGGCAACCTTCTCAGGCCATATGTATGCCAACTTCTATGTTTATCAATATGCCACAGGGATTGCCGCAGCTCACGCGTTGGCTGAAGGCGTGTTGGCGGGCAAGCCCGATGCTCAAGCCAACTATTTGGCCTTCTTGAGTGCTGGTAGCTCGTTAGCACCATTGGATGCGCTGAAATTGGCTGGGGTCGATATGACTTCCGCTGAGCCAGTTGAAGCAGCCTTCCGCGTGCTGGCTAGCTATGTTGATCGCCTAGAACAATTACTTGGCAATCAATAATGCCCTCACCCCAACCCCTCTCCCACAGCGGGAGAGGGGCTTTTTGATCTGATTTTCCCCTCGCCTCGCTTGGCGGGGGGTAGCTTCCAAGGATAGGTTTTAACCCTCATCCCAACCCCTCTCCCACAGCGGGAGAGGGGCTTTTTGATCTGATTTCCCCCTCGCCTCGCGTGCGGGAGAGGGGGGCAGGGGGTGAGGGCATGCAAGTCGGCTGCGAATTCCACTCAACCATTATTAACAACCTACCCTTGTGAGGATAGGGGTAAGGGAATTAGCTCAACGAACGTTTGAGATTGCTGTAGAAGCCATAACCAGCCCCCAACAAACCAAAGCCCATGGTCAAGAGATGATTTTTGTCCATCAACCAATCCTTGGTTGGCAGCACCTCTAAAACAAAGGAAATAGCCGTTCCCACTGGAATATTCATGTCGCGCTGCATAAACATCACAGTGCTAATAATCGTGCCAAGTTCCAACGAGAGCAAGGTAAATAGAATTGCTGGAACAACCAATGAAAAGAGCACAGCTTTGGCAACCGGCTTGCGCAGCGGCGAAATCATGGCATAGGAAATCCCCATGCCAATCAAAATTGCCACATACACAAAAATTCGTTCGGTGAAGTAGGCCAATAAGCCCCAAACAATCGCGCCTAAAACGACTGCTCCCAAACCAATCAAGAGTGCTTTAGCTTTGCTGCCGCCAGCTTGCTGATTGGTCGGTGCGCCTGGGTAATTTGAATGTGGTGGCAATTGAAAACTGCCTTGGGGTGGCATTTGTGGTTGAGACATTGCGTTATCCTCCTAAAATAAGAACATTCCTCTAACCCGAACGATGATTAATCAAGCCGTAGCACATATTCGGCCACGTCACTGTCCCGACCATGCGCAAAACCCGTATCTTGGCCGATAATTTGAAAGCCAGCTTTGGTTAGCACTCGCAGTGATCCATGATTATCTTGCACAACCCGCGCAAACAAGGGCCGCGTGGGAATTTCGTTGAGCAATAATTGGACTGCTTGGCTTGCCAGCCCTCGCCCCCAATAGGCGCGATCCAGCCAATAGGTCAATTCTGGCTCGCCAAATTGTTTAAATTGGGCAATATGGCCAATCAGGTTCTGATCCCAGATAATTGAGCGTTTGATGATCCGATCATCAGCCATAATGTTGTGCCAATGAGCTTGGAAGGCAGCATAATCGCTGGGATCTGCGGAGGTAAAGGCAGCCATGTGAATTGCCACTGGATCTTGTTGCTGCTCGAAAAAGCTGGCAAGATCAGCCTCTTCAATTGGGCGTAAATACAATTCTGGCATTATTAAGCCTTAACCACTTGCACACTATCTGGCGCAGCAAAGGGCTTACGAAAACTAAACGCATAGCTACTCTCGCCGTTGTTGCGCAAATATTCCAAGCGCTCTAAGGCCTCGGCTACGGTTGGCTCATGGCCAGCGGGAACCCACCATAGTACCATAAACGCTGTTTCCATTCGCTCAAACCATTCTTTGCGCCGTCGCATAATTGCCACATGCTCCGATTTGTAGACATACTGCATCAGCGCGTCAAGATTTTGCCAAACCGACATATTGACAATTGTTAGCGGGTCGAGCGGGCGATAATCGGTGGCATTACCCGAATCGTCTTTTAAGCGCCAAACAAAGCCCTCAGAGGCCTCGGCTAAGCCATTAATTCGATCCAAATTATTGGTAAAATCGGCCATGAGTGGCGTATCTAATGGGGCTTTGATCGTGCCAATATTGAGTTGGGCAAGCTGATAGTCGGCCATACACCCTCCTTGATTGCCGCAATGCGCTGCAAGTAAACACGAGCATTGTGACATACAGCGTCACAATCTCTATGCGGCTTACGACGGAGTTGTGTGATACTATGCAAGGCTGAATTGCTCAAATCATAGGAGTTGAAGTATGCAGCGGCGCTATTGGCTGATTGGTGGTTTGTTGCTGGGGCTTGGCTCACTCTGGATCGGCATGTTGGCTTATTTCTCGCCGCTGAGCACAATTGTGCAAGATGAAGTTGGTCATATTGTGATTGCGCAACGAGCGTGGCAACGACCAGCCTTCGTTTTAGATACCTGGGGGCGTTTTGGCAATACGCTTTTTTATATGCCAGCAGCGCTTGGCGGGTTGTATGTGGCCCGTGCTTTTGCCGTGCTCATGACTGCATTCACAGCGAGCCTTTATCTTTTGATTGCCCGTCAGTTGGAATTTCGCTACTGGTATCTTGTGCCGCTGTTTTTCTATCTTCAGCCTTGGGTCAGCCAATTTGCCTATGCTACAACGGTATTACCATTTGCGGTTTGTTTGGGCTTAACGGCCTATTGCAGTCTCAATCAACGTTGGCTTTGGGCGGCCTTGGCGATTGGCTGCTTGCCATTAATGCGCCATGAAGGTTTATTATTGCTTGGTTTTTGGGGGTTGTATCGACTATCGCAGCGTGATTGGCGCTCAGCATTGATCAGTGGTTTGCCCTTGCTGATCTATTATGCTTTATGCTGGTTAGTCTTGGGCAATCGCCCATGGATGATCTTTTTCGAGCCAAAACCAACTGATTTCTATGGTTCGGGCACTTGGTGGCATTTTGGCCCCGATTTATTGGCGGGAATTGGCTGGCCATTGGTGCTTTTAGGCCTAGCTGGAGCTGTTTGGAGTTGGCGCAAGCGTCAGCTTTGGTTCATCGTTTGGCCAAGTGTGATGTATGGGCTAAGCCATGTGGTGATCTATCGTTTTGGCTTGTTTGCTTCGGGCGGCTATAGTTATTTTTTATTGCCAATTGCCTTTGTGATTGGGCTTTGGGCGACCCAAGCGCTTGAAGTGCTGCATCTGTTGCTAGTCCGTTGGTTGGCTCCAGCCCAACTTTTTTGGCCCTTGGTGGGCTTGTTTGTGGTCGTAGCCTTGCGCTGGCCAGCCCAACTTCGGCCAATTCCAGTTGATCTTGAGGCGCAGGCTAGCCTTGAAGCCCAAACTTGGATTGCCCAAAACCAGCCGCAGGCTCAGCCAATTTATGCCACCCATGTTTGGTTTTATTATTTTCAAAAATTGCCGTTGCCTGCGCCCAATAAACTTTGGTGGAGCGTGCCCAAGCCTGAAACAATGCGCCCTGGCACTTTAGTGGTTTGGGATCAACATTATTCTGAGCGAATGGGCTGGCCTGCCCAGCAATTTGCTGACCAAACTGAATGGCAACAACTGCATACAATTGCTGATCGCGTTATCATCTATCAACGACGTTAAGCGATGTTTGATGGAGGCGCTTTATGCCTACCCCAACCCAACTTTTAGCTCGGCTCGATGCGATCGGTCAAGCGCTTGCTGCTAGCAGCCATGGTTTAGCTCTGATTGGGCTTGGCTCGGTCGGTTTAGAGCGCGAACGGCTTGATCAATGGTCGGATTTGGATTTTTTTGCGATTGTCGAGCCAGGCACGAAGCCGCTGTTTATGCACGATCTGAGCTGGCTAGCCGCAATTCAGCCAATTAGCTATGCCTTCCAAAATACCGTTGATGGCTATAAATTGCTGTATAGCGATCAGATTTTCTGTGAATTTGCGATTTTCGAGCCAGCTGAATTGCCTAATATTCCCTTTGCTCCAGGCCAAATTATCTGGAAAGCGCCGCATGTTGAGGCCGCGATTGCGCTGCCCCAACTGGCAATGCCAGCAACGAATCAACATCAGCCCGAATGGTTGTTGGGCGAGGCCTTGACCTGTTTGTATGTTGGTTTATGCCGCTATCAGCGTGGCGAGTGGCTTTCAGCCCAGCGTTTTATCCAACATTTTGCGGTTGATCGGGTCTTGGAATTGCTGAATTATTTGCCTGCATTCAACTTGCCTGCTGGCGATGCTTTTGCCAACGAACGCCGAATTGAGCAGCGCTTGCCAGCGCTCAAACCATTATTAGCCCAGTGGGTGCAAGGCTATCAGGCTAGCCCAGCTTCGGCCTTGGCAATCGTCGCGTTCTTAGCCCAACACACCCAAGTTGATCCAACAATGCATATGTTGATCGAACGTTTGGCCAACGAGGCCTTGTAACGTTGGTGTAACAACCGAGCACTATTGTGGAAACCAAGCAGTTATTTGGGAGGTTTCCACGATGATTTCAGCACCAAGCCATGGCGTAGCCGATCAATGTGACACTATCGATCGACAAGCACTATTTGAACAAATGGCTCCTTCATATGCTCAAATCAGCTCGCTCAGCAGCTTGGGCATTATCAGTGCTTGGCGCAAACGTTGTGTTGCCACGGCACAGATTCAGCCAGGGATGGTTGTTGCTGATTTGTTGTGTGGTGGCGGCGAGGCTTGGCCTTGGCTAGAGCAATCAATGCAAGGGCGTGGCTCGTTGATTGCGCTCGATCTAGTAGCGCAACCCTTGAAATATCCGATTTTGCTTGAGCGAATTGAAGTGCACAATTGTGATATGTTTAGCAACCAACTAGCTAGCCAGAGCCTTGACCGGGTGGTATGTTGCTTTGGATTAAAGACATTTTGTTATAGCGAGTTGGTACGTTTTGCTGGCGAAATTCGGCGTTTGTTGCGGCCAAATGGCCGGTTTAGCTTGGTTGAGGTTGGCACAAGTAGTTCATGGTTGAGCAGCTTGGGCCAAATCTATTTGCAAACGATTGTGCCTTTGTTAGCTCGTAGTTTGGGTGCACCAAGCTACCCCTACCGCCAGCTTGCGCCGTTAGCGCAGCGGTTTGGCGATGGCAAGCATGTGCTGCAAGCCTTCAAACAAGCTGGTTTGCAGGTTGAGCATCAGCCAATTTGGGGTGGTTTGGCCCATGTGTTTAGCGGAAATCGCGATTAGCGCCAGCCCATGTGCTATCAAATTGCCACAAAATGGCGGTGGCACTATCGCGACCACCCTCGGCTTGTACCCGTTCGAGCAAGGCGCGGGCAGTTCGTGGCAGGCTATGATGTTCCCAACAGACAGTGTTATACAAGGTGGTTGGGTTTTCAAAAGGGCGTGTGCCACATTCCAACAAGCCATCAGTCGTTAACATAATCGTGGTTAGGCCAGGTTGCAATAAACGAATGCCTGTGGAGTACGAAGGCAACACGCCATCCCAAGTATTGACATTGCCAATCCATTCGTAAAAGCGCCGTTGGTTGAGCTGCATCTCGCCCAGTCGTGCAATGCTGGGGTGAAAAATATAGCCAATACAATCGCCAACTGCCCAATACCAAACATACTCATCTTTGCGAGCCACGAATAAACACGAAGCCTCGCCTTGAATTGCGGCACACCGCGCACGAAAGCGATTACTGCGAAATAGATCAAGTAAGGCCCGATCCAAGCTAAAAAAGGCTTGATTCAAGGGTTGGTTCAAACATTCGCGTAGTTGGGTTTCGGCCCCAATCAAGGTTTCTAAAATCAACAGGGCGCTTTGGGCTGAATGATGAGCATCGATCACCACTGCCAACTCCCATCCGCCAGCAGGATCGATGAAAATTGCCGCAGCATCTTCATTTTTCCGAGCGCCTTGGGCAACCACCCCACCAAAACTGACGAAGACCATTGCCCCAAGGTCTTGAACGAACAAGGTATCAAGATGTGGCTGGTCGTGGCCAAGCCAAGTGTAGGTTGTCATCGTTCAAAATTCCCAAACAAACGATAATTCAGGGTTGGAAAAGGGTTGTCGCGCTCTTGCAAGGCGGCAAATTCGCGGGCGGCAACTGGCAACAATGTTTCATGGGGCAACAATTGCATCAGCCAATCGAATTTTTGTAGGTGTTCGCTACGCCGAGCATTGGCGTAATCAGCGCCAGGCGTACCAACCCAACGATCCCAATCACCTGATTGCGCCAGCAAAAACTCACGAGCAGCTTGGTTGAGCACCTGTTCACGGTCGCCATAGGCTTGGGGATACTGCGCCACCGCCGCTTGTAATTGGCGATGGGCAGCGCTCAAACGGCCATCGATAATTCCGGCAAAATGCTGTGGTGGCACAACCACACTAGGTTTATGACGTTTGAGCAGTGTGCTGGGTGTAACCAAGCGAAAATGGCTGGGTAATTCTTCGAGCAAGGTGCGCAACCACAAACCACCCTCAAACCAGCCGCTACCAAATAATTCCATATCGGCCACAATTACCAAGGGCTGACCATTGCTAGCGGTTTCGCTGAGCACAGCGGTGAAGTGCCGCGCATGCATCCGCGCCCGCGCATAAGCATAAAATGGATCATAGGCGCTGCCATCGCGGCTCAGCATCCCATCATCCATGGGAATTTCCATCGGCGCACGATACAGCGGATCGCCAGGATAGCCCAAGCCAACCGAGCGAATATGGGTCAACAAGCGCTGATCAGGCGTAATCACAGCGGTTTGACGGGCCTCGGAAAGCCAAGAAAGCGCTTGGCCGCGCAACTCAGGGTTGGCCGTGCCAACCAAAGCCCGCATATCCAAAGGCTTGAGAATTTGCTCCCACTCCGGCGAAACTGGATCTTCGGCGCTCCAAAGTACGCTGGGAGTTTGGCCAAGCAAATGCATCAGCGCGATCGTGCCAATCTCGACTTGGGTGCGCAAGGTTGGACGATCATATAAGTGCGGCACGGGGTAGGTCGCGGTATGGCCCAGCACTTCAAGCGCTTCAGCCTCGACCAACTCGCGGGTCATGGCGACAATATTGCGGCTCCACTGCTTTTCAAAGACGTGCAAGGTGCGTTGATGCAGTTGCAAATAAAATTGAGCTAGATAGGCTGCATGCTCATCGCCCTTGGTTGCTTCAAGCCGTCGTTCGGCCTGAGCAATCGCCTCATCGAGATGATGCAGCATATGCTTTTGCACAACCGGATCATTCAATTGATGCAACAAAATTGGGCTGATGGCTAAGCCCATTTTGACCGCTTTATTTTGCTCGATCAAGTCGGCGAGGCCACGCAAGAGCGGAATATAACAATCGGCCATCAGGCCATGCAACTCTTCTTCGCCATGGCTGGATGGCCCAGGTTGGCGCACAAACGGCGCATGGGCATGCATAATGATGCAGAGATCGGTTGGTTGGTCAGTCGTGGGCTTTTCCATATGATTTGCGTCGCCCTCCCCGTCGTTTGGCTTTCCCCACTGGCATGGCTTCTGGCAGTGCTAACTTCCGTAATACCCGTTCATGGCTCACCATTTCGGTGCGAGCACCCCAACGGGGAATCGTAATTAATGCCACGATGATCAAGAGCGCATAAAAAGCTAAGACCGATAAAATTACAAATTTACCGTTGAATGGCCCTAAACTCGCATCGTAGATAAAGGTTTCGAGCGAGGGCCGATTGGTAATTTGCGGATGAATCATCAGCTTGAGCAGCCAAATAAAGAGCAAAAACAGAAAAATCGCCATGTAGTTGTGGCGTAACCGTCGCCCCAAGGCTTCTAAAGTTGTGATCTTAAAATGCGGCGTGTTCATATCGGTCAGCAGCAATTTATGCCAATATTGATCAACTGCGAGGGTGTTTTGACCAAGCAATGGGACATAATAATCAGTTTCGAGGATGCGAACCCAAGTTGCCCATAAATCGTAATAGCGATAGCGCCGGGCTTCGATGAACCAAAAGCCCATACAAAAGACGATTGTTAGCAGCACAACTGCATGATGATGATTGGCATCGCCCAGCACAAAACTCGAAACAGTACCCGTAATCGCTACGGCCCAGTTGGTTGGCGTGTCGATCCGTGAACGCCATGTCACTGCGCGATCCATCAAACCACGGTAGAGATGAACCATCGCTGCTGGGGGGGCTGCCTGTTGGGCCGAACGTGAAGGTCGCATATAGGCATTATACGAGGCCATGGGTAAATGTCAAAGCCTAGCCAAAATGGCGCAACACCTGCCAATAAATTTGCATGCGCTGCCAACGTAGCTCGCGTTTATGCCCAAGCAGCCACTTAACACTCTCAACTGCGAGTTCATACAGATAACTGCTCGCTAAGAAAAAGTGTAAACAGGTGGCAAACACTGGCCCTTCATACAGGGCAGCATAGCGCAATTTGGATTGTTGGAAGGCCCAATGTTTCCGTGCTGGGGCTTGTTCGCTGGATTTGCCTTCGTGGTGCACGATCACTGCTTGCGGCAGATACCAAATTGGCCCAAAACGCCCCAAGCGGGCTTGCCAATCAACTTCCTCCGAATACATCCAGAAGCGTCGATCCATCAATCCAGCTTGCTCGATTGCCGATTTACGCACTAATAAGGCTGCACCCATGAGCCATTCGACTTGTTGTGGCTGATCGGCGGACTGATCGGCACAGCGATAGGCCAGCGCCCAAGGATTGTTGGGCCACCAGCGTTCAAGCAGGGTACTTTCAAAAAAATAACTAGCTTTGGTGGGTAGTCGTCGCCGTGACGATTGAATTGAGCCATCGGGGTAGCGCAGTTGCGGGCCAATTACGCTGGCATCGGGCTGCTGTTGCGCCCAATCCAACAATTGAGGAATTGCATCGGTTTGCATAACAGTATCAGGGTTGAGCACCAAAATCCATTGGCCTTGGGCTGCATCGACCCCACGATTAACCCCGCCAGCATAGCCTAAATTGGCTCCAGTTTCGATAATCTGAACCTTGGGGAATTCTTGGCGCACTACCGCCACCGAATCGTCGTGCGAAGCATTATCGACCACAATCACTTCGTAGCTATAGGTGCTATTTGCTAGCGATTGGCTGATCGAGGCCAAACATTGGCGCAACAAACCTGCCACATTCCATGAAATAATCACGACACTACAATCGAGCGCCATGTTAATCCTCCGGCCAATAGCTCGCCCGCGATTGCCAAAAACCATCGTAGTTACGAGCTTTGGGTAAAAATGTGCGATCAAATGGTGCGCCAGCGGCGGCTTCGAGCCAACTCAGCCATGTACCATTGCGCAGCAAATTGCGCACTGTATCCAGTTCAGTTTCGATCATCACTCGTTGAGTTTGGCTGAGCAAACCAACTTCTTCGGCCTCGATCACTTCATCTTCATCTTCAACGACGTGGGTTGTGCCATTGGCAGCCACAAAACAATCGAGGTAGAGATCGGTTTGATAAAAGCTGCCGCTAATATCCATGGCTTTGCTGGCAAAATCGATGCGTTGCACAATCAAATTGCCCCGCTCATCATACATGCTGGTAATGTTGAGTGGCCGCGAACGCCACCACCACGAACGCCCAAAGGCGCGGGAAGCCCGTTGATCAAACAAACGGGTGCGCGGCGCATCGCTGCCCCAACCAAGTGTATCGGTAATTCGTTGCGGTGTACCAAGCGACCAATCATAGACTAACAACTCAGCATCGTTGCGGACAACCCGCCCGAATCCATACGAATGGAACACATGATGGCGACCATCAACAAAACGGCGGCGATAAAACGTATGTGGGAGCTTATCCATCATGGTCTTCCCTAAATGCAGGTGGCTTTCTATCCCTACAGTATAGCAGATGGCCGTAGTTCGGCGAAATCTGTTGTTCGGCATAGGGATTATGGATTAATTTCGCATCCCAACGATAATTTCAGATATTTGGTTTGGGTTGAGCTAAAGCCCAATTGATTGCAACCGGTGGCATTGGATAGATCCTAGTATTCTTCGTGTTTTTGGTGCTTCCGAAACGAGCGTAGTTTTGGCAAATTGCACAATCTTGTATACTTTCCACAACAATTGGGCCATGAGCTTATGGCAATCTGACCATAGTTAATTGTTTTAAACCACCCTATAATCGAATTCATAGACCAGAAGTGGTCTGGTGTGTCCGTGACTGGCGTGCGGCGGTGGGAGTCCCGGCCCTCCGCCCTGCCGAAATCAGCGTGACCACCCCGAGGTAACCTAATTCATGCAACAGCCACCCGAACCCGCGAAGCTCTTCGATTTACCGCCTCACGATGTTGGTTGGGAAGGAATATTCTTTTTCAGTGCAGGCTATTTACTGGCAGCCTTGGTGTTGTTTATGCTTTTGGGCGTGACCCTGACTAGCACCTTGTTGGTTGGCGGCCTGCTGGGCTTCTTGGGAATTAATTTCTGGCATTAATCTGAATTAAATTCAAAGCCGCTGGATCAAGCTGATCCAGCGGCTTTTTGGTTTATTTCATGGTCAATGGAAGATAGATCGTAAAGGTTGGTGGAACAGCGGTGACCGTATTGGTTGGGGTGTTGGTCACTGTTGCTGTTGCGGTGTTGGTTGGGGTGTTAGTTACTGTTCCAGTTGCTGTGGGCGTTGGAGTGGCACATAGCGCGGTTGCGCCATCAAGCTGGGCGCGCAGCTCGCCACCCGGGAAATTGCTGCTATGAATATTAATGTAGGTTTGGCCTGCTAAAATATTGGCTTCTTGATTTTCGGCGTAGCTGACTGAGCCAACCTTGCTTGTGCCAAGCGGCAGATTGAATAGCACACCTGCATTGGAGCCACGCGGTGCAAAGCCATGAATATGTGCAGCAGTTTCGGCGCTGCTCAAATCGTGGTAGCTGAGATTGTAGTTGATGGTATTGGCAACCGTATTAATTTCAATCATACCCATAATCATTCCATTGCTGATATTCGGTGGCACTTCTTGCGAACCGCTGCCACTGACCGTCATCGTAATACAGCTTGGTGGCGGCGTGATGATCGGGGTTAGGCTGGGTGTGGCCGTGCCAGTTGCCGTCGCAGTTGAGGTAGCACTCGGCGTAACAGTTTCGGTCGGGGTTGCAGTTGGTGGTGGACAATTGATCGTCGCGCCATCAATTTGGCCGCGAATTTCGCCACCAGGGAAACTATCGGTATGAATATTGACGTAGGTTTGGCCGGCCAAAATGTTGGCTTCTTGGTTCTCAGCGTAATTGAAGGTGCCAACTTTGGGTGAGCCAGTGCTCAAGCCAACTAAAACTCCAGCATTGCCGCCACGCGGCGCAAAACCGTGAATATGTGCAGCGGTTTCAGTGCCGCTCAAACCTTGGTAGCTCAGGTTATAGCTCAAAATGTTGTTGACGGTATCGACATCGACCGTGCCGCCGCCAGTTGCCTTGCTGCCGCTTGGTGGCACTTCTTGCGAGCCTTCCAAACTGACCATAAAGCGCAAACAGCTTGGCACTGCGGTTGCAGTTGGAATATCAGTTGGGGTAGCGGTTGCAGTTTCGGTGGCAGTCGGGGTTTCGGTTGGCGCAGGACAATTAATCGTCGCCCCATCAATTTGGCCACGAATTTCGCCACCAGGGAAACTATCGGTATGAATATTGACGTAGGTTTGGCCGGCCAAAATGCTGGCTTCTTGGTTCTCAGCGTAATTGAAGGTGCCAACTTTAGGCGAGCCAGTGCTCAAGCCAACTAAAACTCCTGCGTTTCCGCCACGTGGCGCAAAACCATGAATATGTGCAGCGGTTTCAGTGCCACTCAAACCTTGGTAGCTCAAGTTGTAGCTCAAAATATTGTTGACGGTATCGACATCGACCGTGCCACCACCAGTTGCCTTGCTGCTGCTGGGCGGCACTTCTTGCGAGCCTTCCAAGCTAACCATAAAGCGCAAGCAGCTTGGTGCTGCGGTTGGCGATGGGGTTTCGCTCGCCGTTACTGTCGCGGTTTCGGTAGGAGTTGGCGTGGCTTGGACTGCTCCAGGCACAACGATAATTCCACGAAACGCCGTGTTGACTCCAACTGGAACAATTGGAGTTAGAGCAGCAGCATTAATTGGTTGGTTATAAGCTGCGGTATCGGTCAATTTGCTAAGGCTATTAGTGCCACGAGTCAGGTACAAATCAACGCCGTTGGCTCCATTATCTTGGGCTGCGAGGTGAAATGCAGTGCTTGGTATGCTCCAAACACCTTGCAATGTCCAAGTTGTGCCATCGAACGAGAATTTGCGCAAGTTCGTGCCATCGTCGGCGACGTATAAGGTATCTACCCCAACTACACTTGGCTCACGATCTAAGAAAACGAAGCCATAGGGCGAAGTTGCACTAGCAATCGGCATAATCGTTTGGCCAGCAGTGGTTGGCAAGCCAGTGCCAATTTGAAAAATCCCACGTGATGTGGCTGATGATGATGAGAAGTAGAGATTACCACCATAGGTATGCACAACGCGGGTGTTGGTTGGGGTGATCAAGGTAGTGGTTGTGCCGATGCCATTCAGAAACCGCACTCCGCCTGGACTACCTGTCCCGGTTGCCCAAATATTGTCGCCATTACCTGTCGCGCCCCGAATATTGTTAGCACTATAGGAATCAGTAATCACATTGGTTGTATCAATCAGGCCGCTCAGGCTAACTTTAGCAACTACCCGATTGAAGACACTGCTTGATGATGCAGCAATTGCTCCAATCCCAACATCAGCATCATAACCTGCCAGCAGCAGATGTTGTCCATCGCCTGAAAGGCTGAGTGCGCCTTCCGAGGTTGCCGTACCCGACATAGTGACACGGCGGTTATTACCATTCAATGCGGTTGGCATGGGAACAGTTTGCACAAAATCGCCGTTGGTAGTGTACTCATCGAGAAATACTGCTGTGGAAACACTTGAAAGCGAACTGCTGCCGTTACCAACCCGTACTACCACCAAATTGCCGGGGCTAAAGCCACCACCGCCTTGAGTGGTGCGCGGGGCCGCTTGGGCTAAATTGAGGCCAACGACAAGGCTAAATAGCGAGAGCAATGTTACGAACGAGAACATGCGAGGTGTTCGAAACCGATTCAGCACACTGATACTCCTTACTCAAAGCCAACTTCAACTACTCCAAGCTTGTGACAACCATTGACACAGGCTTGAGTGATTCTTAAGCTGTATGATATGGGCAACTTGTGCAGATGCAAGAGCCAACTTTGTGTGAATATGAGGACAACCGCGATGGCATTAACGATTCCGGCTTTGTGGCAACCAGTGCTCGCCGACGAAACTAGCAAGCCATATTGGAACGATCTTGAGGCATTTGTCGCTGCTGAACGGGCTGAACAGCAGGTGTTTCCGCCAGAAGATCAAGTTTTTTCGGCCTTAGAATTAACATCGCCTGAGCAAACCAAGGTGCTGTTGTTGGGGCAAGATCCTTACCATGGCCCGGGTCAAGCCCATGGCCTATGTTTTTCGGTGCTGCCTGGAATCAAAGCGCCACCATCGCTCAAAAATATGTTCAAGGAACTCAAAACCGATCTTGGTTGTGTTGTGCCGAATAATGGCTATCTACTGCCATGGGCCAAACAAGGCATGTTGATGATCAATGCGGTGATGACGGTGCGGGCGCATACCGCCAACTCGCATAAAAATCGTGGCTGGGAGAAATTCACCGATGCGGTGATTCGCCAAGTCAATGCCAAACCTGAGCATGTGGTGTTTGTGTTGTGGGGAGCCTATGCCCAAAAGAAGGCTAGCTTAATCGATACGAGTCGCCATACGATTATTCAATCGGCGCATCCTTCGCCACTTTCGGCTGATAATGGCTTCTTTGGCAGCCGCCCGTTCTCCAAAATCAATGCAGCACTTGAGGCTCATGGCCAAAGCCCAATCGATTGGCAAATTTCAAATTTATAGGTATTTCTGCACCCCAACCCCTTTCAAGGGTAGGTTTTTAACAATGATTGGGTGGGATTTGTAGTCGATGTTCATGCCCTCACCCCTAGTCCCCTCACTCGCTTGGCGAGGGGAACCAGCCTATCATAACCATTGGATCTCCCCTCTCCCGCCGCAGTGGGAGAGGGGTCGGGGGTGAGGGAACGCAAGCAATCATCCAATGGAAGGAGTGGGGGTGAGGGATTTTAAGCTTGGCTAACGATTGAGGCGGTTGTGTAAAAAGAGCAAAATAATCATAAACAACATCAACGCCGTCAAACCAACAAACATCGGGAAGGCGAGGGCAAAATTACCACTGTATAAGCCCGTCACTGCTACCACAAAAAAAATCACCATCACAATGCCCGTAATGTACATGAACCGCCGTGGCCATGGTGATGGTTTGGGAGAACGCCGAGACATAACTGCCCCTTTCAAAAAATTGCCAACGCGGCATGGCTAGAGCCGTAATGCCGTGAGCTTATCGCGGATCTCCTCAATCATAAATGGTTTTGCCAGAAATTGGGTTGTACCAGTAGTACCAAATTGTTGGCTCACTTGTTGTTCATTATAGCCGCTCATAATGACCACGCGAATCTCGGGCTGAATCTGTTTGAGCACTGCTAGGGTGCTTTGGCCATCAAGGTCGGGCATGGTCAGGTCGAGAAAAACGCCCGCTATCTCTTGATGATGGTCGCGGAAGAGGCTAATGCCTCGATTGCCACCCTCGGCGAGTAAGGTTTCGTAGCCCAAACGGCGTAAAATCCGATCAATCACAATCCGCACATCAGGCTCGTCGTCGATCACCAGAATTTTGCCTGGGCCTGAATCGACTAAGGCTGGTTGTTCACTGGCTAGCTCGGTTTGTACTGCTGTCATAATTGGCAGATAAATTCCTATCGTCGTGCCCTGTTGAGGGCGACTCTTGACCGCGATGCCACCCCGATGGCCGCGCACAATCCCTAAAGTAACCGCTAAACCCAACCCGCGTCCAGTAAATTTGGTGGTGAAAAATGGATCGAACATGCGCGAGATCGTCGTATGATCCATGCCTAAGCCTTGGTCGCTAATTTCGATCGCGATATACTGGGCGGGCAAAAATGTGCCAGTGGTGTAGGTGTGGCCCTCGGGCGCTCCTTGCAAATCGCACAAACTGGTTGTAACCGTAAGCATCCCGCTGCTCGACGCTTCAAGCGCATTGATTAGCACATTGCTGATCGCTTGACGCAGATGTTGTTGATCGCCCTCAATTAGCGGCAAGTTATCCTCTAAGTTGCTCTGAATATGGCGTTGCTGGGTCAGGCTTGAGGGCAGCAAGCGAATTGAAGTTTGAACTAATTCGTTGATCATCAGACTGCGGCGTACATCAAGATTTTGGCCAGTGTAGGCAACCATTTGTTTGGTAATTTGGGCAGCGCGTTTGGCCGATTGCTCAATTTCGGCTAAAAGCGGACGCAGGTTGGCTTGCTCAGGTAGCTCGAGCATGGCCAAATGAGTATTGCCAAGAATTGACATAAAAACATTATTGAAATCGTGGGCAATCCCGCCAGCAAACACCCCAAGGCTTTCTAATTTTTGGGTTTCCGAGAAGTGTTGTTCAATTTCTAGGCGTTTTTGCTCGGCCTGCTTGCGTTCGCTAATATCACGAATAATCACTTGGACTGAATTTCGATGCTCAAATAAAATTGCTGAGGTTGAACATTCGCCATAAATTGGTGTGCCATCGCGGCGCAAAAAGGTCGTTTCAATAAAACTGGTGGGAATGGTGCTGGCATGGCGAATCAGCACATAAAAATCATCAGGATCTTGTGGGCGCAAGCCGCTCAGCACCGACTGGCTGAGCAATTCGCTACTGGTGGTTTGAGTTAACGTCAGCCCAGCCTGATTAGCATAGACAATTCGATCATCCTGCACCACAAACAGCGGCAAAGGCAGCATCTCAACAATATGGCGATATTCCTCGGAAATATCGATTAGTGTGCCAACCATGCGCAAGGCTTGGCCATTGGCATCGCGCAGCACATGGCCGCGATCCTGGACAAAGCGATAATGCTGATGTTGATCGAGAAAGCGATATTCAGCTGAAAAAATATCGCTATGCCCAGCAAAAATATCGGTAGTTCGTTGGATGAACAGCTCACGATCATCGGGGTGCAGATGTTCTTCCCACCAAGTTGGGCTGCTGGCAACCTCTGCGCTGGTATAGCCAAACACCGTCGTAAAACTCCGATTTACCACTGTAGTCTGTTGAATCATATCCCAATCGTAGATGCCACCATTCAGCACCGTTTGGGCCAATTCAAAGCGCTCGTTGAGCGAACGCAACTGCTGTTCGACCCGCCGACGTTCGGCCAGTTCAGTTTGGGCTGCGGTGTAGAGCATATGCTTCTCCAGTGCAAGCGAGGCAAAGCGGGCAAATTGTTGCACCATTTCAAGCATCGTAATGCTAATTTGAATCTGACTTGGCTCGTAGATAATCGCTAGTGCCCCAGCGACCGTTTGTTCACGCAATAATGGTAAAACCAACAGGCCATTACCAAAACCATCTTGCGGTGTAAATAAACGCTCACTCCAGGCGGTGTAATCATCAATAATTAATGGCTGGCCGCTGAGGCCGACCTTGCCAACCGCACCTTGGCCTAATTCGATGCGCTGAATCACGTTGATCGCCCCACGGCTCACGACAGATTCCATGGCTTGGCCATCGGCGCTGCGAATATACATCACACCATATTCGCTGCCGACCAAATCGGTTGCTTTCCACAAAATAATTTCGAGCAAATCGGGCAGGGCTGCCTGCTCGATCAGGGCCAACGTCACATCGTGAAGCGAGCCAAGGTAGGCATTTTGGCGCTGCATTTGGCGAATCGTCTGTTTATGGGCAGTTACGTCGTGAATTAAACAAAATAACGCTGGTTGCTGTTGATATTCAAAGGGAGTGATATAAACTTCAACATCACAGACCATTCCTGAACGTAAGCGATGGCGAAACTCATAGCGATTGCTGCCACCAAGCTCACCGTTGCGAATGGCGACCCGATGTTCTTTACTGGTCAATACATTTAAATCCCGAACATTGAGATTACTAAACTCGGTTTGGCTATAGCCATAAAAACGGCAAGCAGCAGCATTGGCCGCTAAAACCCGCCAAGTATCTGGCTCAACAATTAACTCAATCGCTTGAGTTTGTTGAAAAAATTGCAGATTACGCTGTTCGCTGGTGAGCAAGGCCTGCTTGGTAGCAGCGAGCTCAGCCTCTAAACGAGCGATAGTTTGGGTTAATTCAGCGAGCGTTGGTTGCTCCATAGTTGGTTGGAAGGACGTAGCGCTAAAACTATTCATAAACTCGGCCATGGTGGAAAAAAGCCATAATAGGTTCATTATACCGTGAAGCAGGTAGCTTTTGCTACCGCCCGCAATTCCTATTTGCTTTTGCTACCAACTCGACTGATGTATAATTAAAGCGTTACACATGTGTGGGAGTCTGCAATGGATGAACGTCATGCCTACATTGCCTTTAATCTCACTCCTGGTATAGGACCACAGCGGCTACAAGCTTTGATTAAGCATTGTGGCTCGGCTGTGGCAGCTTGGTCGGCCACGCTCGACGATTGGCGGGCGGCTGGTTTGGATCGTCGGAGCATTCAAGCCTTACAGCATGCGCAGCAGCATTTAGACCTTGAGGCCGAGCTACGCACGATTGCTGAACAAAACATCACGGTTGTGCTGCAAACCGACCCGGACTTTCCGGCCATGCTGCACACGATCGATCCTGTACCACCGTTGCTGTACATGCGTGGTTCGCTGATTGAAACTGATCGTTGGGCGGTGGCGATTGTCGGCACGCGTAACCCTACCCCCTACGGTCGTGAGGTTACCTATAAGTTTGCTGGCGAGCTAGCCCGCGCAGGATTGACGGTGGTTTCAGGGTTGGCTTTGGGGATTGATGCAATCGCCCATCGCACCGCATTAGATAACAACGGGCGCACCTTGGCGGTGCTTGGCAGTGGACTCCAACAGATTTACCCGTCGCAGCATCGCCAATTAGCTGCTGATGTAAGCCAACAGGGAGCCTTGCTTTCGGAGTATGCCCCGACGACCGAGCCATTGAGTGGCAATTTTCCTGCACGTAATCGCTTGATTAGCGGGCTAAGTTTGGCAACCATTGTGGTTGAAGCGGGCGAACGTAGTGGTGCATTAATTACTGCTCGCTTTGCGCTCGAACAAGGTCGTGATGTGTTTGCAGTGCCTGGCTCGATTCTCAGTCATAGCAGCGATGGGCCAAATCAATTAATCGTCGATGGTGCAACCCCCTTGCGTTCAATCGAGCAATTGCTGGAGCAGCTGAATCTGCATCAAGCTCAAGCCCAACAAACAGTGAGCAAGATTGTGCCCGAAACGCCAGCCGAGGCCTTGCTCTTGCCCCATTTGAGTGGTCAGCCCACCCATATCGACGAATTAGGGCGCTCGTGTGGGCTAGCGGCCCATGATCTGGCGGCAACCTTGGGCTTGATGGAACTCAAAGGCATGGTTCGCCATGTTGGTGGAATGCATTATGTGCTTGCTCGCGAAACGCCTGCACCCTATGATCTCTCATAACCTAGTAAGGAAATTTTTGTATGGCTTGGGAAAATGATGTTTTACGCTCGCTGAACGAGCAAGGTTGTCGTATGACTGGCCCACGGCGCTTGATTGTTCGCACGATTGCCAGCCGTCGCGAACCATTTACTGCCGAACAACTTGTGGTCGAATTGCCCGATGTTGGTCGGGCCACGATTTATCGCACCTTGGATATGCTGGCAGCAAGCCATTGGTTGGCTCGCATTCACCACGATGAAGGTGATCATGCTTATTTGCCAGCCCACCCCCATCAACATCAATTAGTTTGTACCCGTTGTGGCACTGCGGTTGCTTTTAATACCTGCGATCTCGATGGTATTTTGAACCAGCTTGGGAAATCGACAGGCTTTGTGATTCAAGGCCATGCCCTCGAAGCCTTTGGCCTGTGTGGTCAATGTCAACATAATCGCCCTGAACTGCGGCTAAACTCACGGCTAGGCTAAGGGTTTAGGGTCGATGGAAGGTAGCGCATATGCCCAAAGAATTAACCGTGCGAGTAAGTGCCCGCACAGTCGGCTGGACACTGCTGATTTTTTCAGGGGTCTGGATTACGATTCTGCTGAATCATGTGTTGGTGCTATTTTTTGTGGCGGTGCTGCTGGCAGTGGCAATTTCAGGGGTGGTGCAACGCTTTGAACAATTGCGCATCGCTCGTCCAGTTACAATTTTGGTGATTTACACGATCATCGTTGCCATGTTTATTAGTTTGGGCTTTGTGCTGGTGCCAATGGTCAATCAACAGGTGCGAATTTTGGCCCAGCAATTCCCTGATTTGGTGCGCCAACCAACCCAACAAGCCAGTGCTTGGCTAGCCCAGCAATTTCCAACCTTGCGTGAAACTTTGCCAACTGGCGATTTGGCTGGTCAAGCGGCGCATTATGCTGGCACGGTGGTTGGCGGGTTTAGCGGTGCAGCCTTCACCTTTGGCCGCACCTTGATGGGCGTGATTATTAATTTTATTGTGGTCTTGGTTTTAGCTTTTTTCCTGGTTAGCCGCGCCAATGTTGCCAGCAATTTTATCAAATTGATGATTCCGAGTCGCTTTCAAGAACGCTTAATCACGGTTACCAATGTGATTGGCCGCCGCCTTGGGCGCTGGGTTTGGGCGCAACTGACGGTCGCCACCTTCTATGCCGTTTGTTTTGGTATGGGCCTGTGGATGTTGGGTGTGCCCTATCCGGTTGCGCTAGGCGTGATCGGCGGCATGCTTGAGTTGATTCCCTATGTTGGCGGTTTTGTGGCCACAATTTTAACCATGTTGGTGGCTTTTACGGTGCAGCCAATGTTGGCAGTTTGGGTACTGGTGTTGCATTTGATCGTCGGTAATATTGAAGTACATGTGATTGCCCCCAAAGTCATGGGCCATGCCGTCGAAACTCATCCAGTGATCACGATTTTGGCCTTGTTTAGTGGCATCGAGCTTTTGGGGATTATCGGTGGGGTGATTGCCATTCCTTTGGCGGTGGTTGGCCAAGCTTTAGTTGAAGAGTTTTGGATCAAACGAATTCGTGAAGCCCAACCTACTGCGGAGCCGCTAGCTGCTCGGTCTGAAGCTTCAATCGTGCGCCGAACCCAATTGCGTCGCCGCCCCGCCTTGCGCAAACGTCAGGGTGTTTAATCATTAATTTTCAAGCGGATGGCTAAATAGCTATTTAGTCGGGAACAAATTGAACATTCGTAACGTTGATGCTATAGAAACGTCGCGACAATCCAACATTTGACCCATTCCGCGAAAGGAAATTGGTATGTTAACCCAAATTCGTTCACGCAAACGTTTATTGGCGATTGGCGCTGCTGTCTTGGTGGTCTTTTTAGTCGCTACAAATTTATTTAATGGTTCGGGTAATTCTGTAGGAAACAGACTTGTAACTGTTGGAAGTGCTTTAGATCAAGCTACAATGGCTACAGCTGCGCCAGCCCCAGAGCTGTATCGACAAACAACTACCGATGGTTTAATGGCTGAATCTGATATTGCTGCGGCTCCGGCACTTGGTGGGGCTGCACCAGCCGATGCAGAAAATTCACAAGAACCGAGTGCCGCTCCCAACCAAGCCACCGAGCGTTTGGTGATTAAAAATGCTGATGTTGAAGCCTTAATCGAGTATAAGCAAATGCGTTTGGCCAGTACCCAAATTGAAAATATGGTGCTACGTTTGGGCGGCTACATTGTCGCGACCGATGATGCCAGCAGCAATGATGAAGATCAAGCCTATATTTCGCTGGCCTTTCGGGTTCCGGCTGCCCAATTTGAAAAAGCCTTGAATGCCTTTGAAGAAAATAAACTTGAAGTTGTGCGCCGCGAAGTATCTGGCCAAGATGTAACCGAAGAATTTGTTGATAATCAATCGCGCTTAGCCAACTTAGAAGCCACCGCTGCCCGCATTCGTGAATTGCTGGCCAAAGCCGAAACGATCGCCGATACGATTCAAATCAACGAAACATTAATGCAATACGAAAGCCAAATCGAAGTGATCAAAGGTCGCCAAAAATATCTGAGCGATAGTGCTTCGATGAGCATGATTACCTTGTTGATTCGGCCAAAAAGCGCTGATTACAGCATGTTTGCGAAGATTGATATTGGCCAAAATATCCGCAATGCTTTGGCTAAAGCCGAACGGCCAGGCTGGACACCGCTCGCCGCCGCAACTGGCGCTTGGGACGATGTATTGGAAATTGGCAAAGATGTTGCTGAAACTTTGGTCGTTTGGGCGGTTTGGATTCCAATTTGGTTGCCGTTGGTCTTGGCCGCATGGTTTGGCTGGCGCAAATGGCGTAAATATAGCCAAAGCCAAAATCCCCCACTCACTAATCAAAATCCCCCAGTTAATCAACCCTAAATTGTGGTACCATTTTGGCAACGCCATCGCAGGGCTAAGAGCTAGTGCTCTTGGCCCTTTGTGTTGGGAGGCTTAAATGTTGCTCGATTTACATTGTCACACAATTGCGACACCGCATCATTCGCATTGGACTCCAAACGGATTAATTGAAGCGGCCCAAGCGGCTGGCATTCAGGTTATTGGCATCGCCGACCACAATACTACCAGCCAAGTGACGGCTTTTGCTGAGGCAGCCCAAGTAGCGGGCTTGGATTTTATCGGCGGAGTTGAATTCGATAGCGCCTTCAACGGCAAGCTTTGGCATACCTTGGTCTATGGTGCAAACCCCAACGATCCTGGGATTTTGGGTTTGTGCGAGGCGGTGGTCAGCCGCAACCATGCTGATGCGCAACGCCTGCTAGAGCAAACGCGTAGTGGAGGCCACGATCTCCCAAGCCTAGCCCAAATTGCCGTCGATCGACCTGCTAATTTGGCCGATGTGGCCCATGCCTTGGTGCGCGATGGTATTTGGCCCAGCCAAACTGGCGTTGATCCTGAATCGGCGGGCATGGCTTATTTACTAACCAACCAGCCTGCGGCCTATAATCCCTTGAGTGTTGCTGAGATTGTGGAAGTCGCCCATGCTGCTGGCGGGGTGGCGATTTTAGCCCATCCTGGGCGTGAAAAAAGTGTTTATGCCATCCCAGCAACTGCCGCCGATTTTGCAGAGTTGGCGGCGATTGGGCTTGATGGCATTGAGGTTTATTATCCAATGCATAGCCCTGAACAAGTGGCATTTTTCGAGCAGCAGGCAGCGCTGCATGGCTTTTTGATTAGCGCTGGCGGCGATTCGCATGGCCCGCGTGATCCTTTCAGCCCGCAGCCAGCCGCACGCTGTCGCGATCTTTTGGCTCGCTTTGGAATTGATGTGCTATGAGCGTGATTGTCTGTTTTATTGATGGCGTTGGCTTGTTGCCGCACGCCGCCGCGCCATGGACGACCGCCCATCTACCAACATTGATAAATTTGCTAGGCCAATTGCCCCATAGCAATTTGCAGATTGATCAGCCCAATCTCTATTTTCGGGCGATTGATGCGACCTTGGGGGTTGAAGGCTTACCGCAAAGTGGCACAGGCCATACTAGTTTGTGGACAGGCGTGAATGCTTCGGCCTTGTTGGGACGGCATTATCCAGCCTATCCTGCACCATCGCAACGCCCGATGATCGCCGAACAAAGTTTGTTTGCCAAAGTTCAGCAACTTGGCTGCACCAGTCTGATCGCCACTGTCCATCGTGATCACTATTGGGATCTCGTGGTCAAACGTGAGCAACGCGCGACTGCCGCTGCCCTCGCCGCTCAAGTGGTCGATTTGGCCTTGCCTGCCACGCCCGAATGGCTAGCTGGTCAAGCGGTGACCTGGGACATTACGGGCTATTATTTGCAACAATGGGGTGCTTTGGCGGGCTTGCCCACGATTACTGCTCACGAAGCAGGCTTGCGGCTTGGGCGAGCATTACGTTTGGCCGATTTGGTGCATTACGAGTGTTATTTGCCCGATTTTGTTGGTCATCGCCGGATTGTCGAAACGCCCGAACATACACTTGAATTGATCGATAGCATGCTTGGAGCGATCATCAGCCAAATGCAACCCAGCGATAGCTTGATTCTGGTCAGCGATCATGGCAACCTTGAGATGATCGACCACACCAGCCACAGCCGCAATCCAGTGCCGTTGTTAGTGATCGGAGCCAAGGCCCAAGCTGCTGCCAAGGTCGAAGATATTAGCCAAATCACGCCCTTGATTCTGGATCTATTAATCTAGCGCTATAATAGCAACATTGCTCAGATCCAGCTTATTTTTCGAAGGAGCAAACCCAATGCAATGGTTAAACGAACCGCAACAATGGTCATTTGGTGATGATATCCTGAGCGTTACGGCTGAAACGAAAAGCGATTTTTGGCGCACAACCCACTATGGTTTTATTTTCGATTCAGGCCATTTTTACTATCAAGTTGCCGAAAACAATTTTAACTGTAGTGTGCGCGTCAAGGCCAACTATCAACATCAATATGATCAAGCTGGGCTGATGGTGCGGCTTGATCAATATAATTGGCTCAAATGCGGCATCGAATACGTCGATGGCGCTTACCATGTGAGCGCCGTATTAACCCTTGAACACTCGGATTGGTCGGTGGTAAAGTTGGCTGAAGCTCCTGAAGAACTTTGGCTAACGGTCACGCGCAACGGCGATACACTCCAAGTGCTGTATGCGACTGAGGCCGAGGCCACCCCAACCATGGTGCGTTTAGGGTACTTTCCGCCGGCTTTGCCGGTGCAAGTTGGTCCGATGGCTGCCGCGCCAATCCAAAGCGGTTTTACTGCCGAATTTCGCGATTTTCGGCTCGAAGCGCTAGCCCAAGAATAGCATGTTTGTGTTATTCTAATCAAATAACGAAAACCCAACCATCATGCTTACAAGGATTCTCCATGACAATAACAAATCTTTTGCCACAAGTGCTACCGCCCTTAAAATGGGCGGGTGGCAAGCGCTGGTTGGTTGCCACCCTATATACTTTATGGCAACCATTTGCAAATCGACAGCTTGTTGAACCCTTTGCAGGTGGTTTAGCTGTATCCCTGGGTTTACAACCAGAATCAGCATTAATTAATGATATAAACCCTCACCTAATAAATTTTTATCAACAAATAAGTAAAGGCCTCATTATTAATATCCGACTTGAGAATTCTGAAGAATTATATTATCAACATCGTGATCGTTTTAATCAATTAATTAAAGAGAATAACTATAAAACCGCAGAGGCTGCATCAATATTCTATTATTTAAATAAAACTGGATATAATGGATTATGTAGATTTAATAAAAAAGGTTTTTATAATGTTCCGTTTGGTAGATATAAAAAGATAAACTATACTAATGATTTTCAAGATTATCAAATAGTTCTAGAAAATTGGATTTTATCTAATAGGCATTTCTCAAATCTTGATGTCGCGGAGAATGCGTTTATTTATGCTGATCCACCATATGATGTTGAATTTACCAATTATAGTAGTGGTGGATTTAATTGGGATGAACAAGAGCACTTGGCTGAATGGTTATCGAAACATCAAGGGCCAGTTATTGCCTCAAATCAAGCAACGGAGCGGATTCAAAAGCTTTATAAGAAACTAGATTTTAAACTAATTCTTGTTGATGCCCCACGTCGGATATCCTGTAATGGCGATCGCTCATCGGCTAAAGAGATATTAGCGCTTAGAGGAATTGAAGCATGAGTCGAAATACTACAAGCGGGCAAATTTTAGAAAGCCTTGTTGAACCTGTCCTTACAAAAAATGGTTATGTTTTCTCTGCCCAACCTATTGTGGGTCAGAGCATTAGTGGTGGTAAACATAAACTGGATGTCCTAATTACATCTATTGCTACTCCAACTATGTTTATTCCCTTGTCACTGAAATGGCAAGAAGTTTCGGGAAGCGCACAGGAAAAAGTACCGTTTGAAGTGATTAAACTTATTCATCTTGTTCGTAATAATCCTCAATTATATCCTTATGCCTTAATTGTATTAGGTGGTGAAGGTTGGAGTTCGATCAAAGAATTTTATCTTAAAAATAGTTTGAGTACCTATATTGTGGATAGCCACCTAGTGAAAATTATTAGTTTAGATGCATTTATTACGTTAGCGAATCGTAAACAAATATAGGAGCTTGAGATGGCTGTCGTGCTCAAACCACCAACTGCTTTACCAGCCACCAAAACCATGCCCACGATTTTTTTGGCTGGCTCGATCGATATGGGCAGTGCGATCGATTGGCAAGCTGAAATCGAACGTCAATTGGTCAACGCCAATTTGTTGCTGCTCAACCCACGCCGCGCCGCTTGGGATAGCTCGTGGGCGCAGACGATCGAGAATCCACTGTTTCGTGGTCAAGTTGAATGGGAGCTTGACGGCCTCGCCTGCGCCGATTTGATTGTGATTTATTTTGCGCCGCAAACCCAAGCCCCAATCAGCCTGCTTGAACTGGGCTTATTCGCGAGTAGCGGAAAAGTGTTGGTTTGTTGCCCCGAAGGCTTTTGGCGCAAAGGCAACGTCGATATTATCTGTGCTCGTTACCAAATTCCCCAAGTTGCTAGCCTCGATGAGCTAATTCAGGCTTGCAAACGCTTGGTAATAACGGAATGACGTTCCCTCACTCCAGCCCCTCGCCTCGCTCGGCGGGAGAGTGGGCTAGGGGGTGAGGTGAGGGAACCCATTACACCTAACGACTGAACCTTCGTTCAGTGCCTACCATAGCCAAACAAACGTAATGATTTTTCGCCTTCGTGAATGATGCCCTCGAATTGCATGCCAATCCGTTCAAGCACTTTAATCGATTGATGGTTTTCAAGATGAGTTGTGGCGATAATCCGTGGCAGTTTGATTGTATTGATTGCATAATTCAGCAAGGCTTGAGCTACTTCGGTGGCATAGCCTTGGCCCCAATGTTCGGGCAAGAAGGCGTAGCCAAGATCAATCTCGGCCTCGGGCGAACGTTTGATCAAGCCTGCCATGCCAATTAATCTGCCAGCTAATTCTACGCCACACAAGCCCACTCCATAGCGCTCGTACATGCTCAGCGGGCCGCTACTGAGGTAGGTTTCGGCATCATTAAGGGTATGCACATTGCGGTTGCCAATCCATTGCAGCCATGAGGGTTGATTGACCAATTGCACAATAAATGCGCCATCAGCCAACCTAAATCGTCGAATGATTAAACGGGTGGTGCGAATTGTTTGCATGGTGCTCTCTCTTTCGTGGTTGGTTAGCGCATCGAGCGATAAACTGCTAAATGCTGCTGAGCAATGCTGGTTTGGGTGTAATGGCGCAAGGCGCGTTGGCGACCAGCTTGGGCAATGGTTTGGCGATAATCTTGATCAAGATAAAGTTTGTGAATTGCCTCGGCTAGGGCTGCAACATCGCCCTCGGGAAACACCAAACCTGCTGTATCAATTACATGGGGAATCTCGCCTGAATTGGAGCCAATCACTGGTACACCGCAGGCCATGGCTTCAATCAAGACCCGCCCAAATTGCTCTTTCCAATTGGGAGTGGTGCGCGAGGGCAGAACATAGGCATGCACACTGCGCATGGCCTCGGGCATGGCGCTGGAGGGAATCAACGGCTCAAGCGTAACCCGCCCAGCCAGCGGCGCTTTGGCGATGCGTTGTTCAACTTCGTTGCTCAAATCACCCTTGCCAATCAAACGGCAATGAATATCGCTGGGCAAACGTTCGAGTGCTGCCAATAAATCCAGCACACCCTTCGAGCGCATCAAGCGCCCAAAAAAGCCCACGACAAACGGTTTTGCGGGTAATGGCTCAGGCGCAGGCGTAAAAATCGCCTCATCAACCCCAAATTGCGGAATGACACTGATTGGGCCTGTGTAGCCGTGATCGCGAATGAGTTGCTTGGCCAAATGATTGCCAGCAATTGCATGGGCGGCATGGCGATAGCTGTAGCGCTCGAAGAAACTGAATGGCGGTGGATAACGCCGCGCTACATCAGCCCAGTTGTAAAAACAAAGTTTGGCTTGGGTTTTACGGGCATGCCAAAACGCCTGAAATGTTGCCAAATTAAAGGCTTCTTCGTCGGCATGCAGAATATCTGGTTGCTCAGCGGCGATTAATTTGCCCAAACCCTGCCACCAAAAGGTATGATGATGGCCATTATGAGCAAGTGGCACAACATGCATGCGATAATTGCGTGGCGTTTGCACTTCCAGCGGATACTCGCCAACGCTAGGTTCAAACCACATCGGTGGCACAATCGCCGTCAATTCAACATCTGGCTCAGTCGCAATCAATTCAAGCTTGCGGTGGTAGGTAGCGGCGGTCAGGGCTTTCGAAATAATCAAAATTTTCATGGCAACCAAGGCTTCAATAATTACGAAGGACGCAAAACACCAGAATTGGCGCTTCGTGTCCTTCGCAAGCTGATTCAGCGAAATTTAATTTAGAGGTGCAGTGTGCCATCAAGCAAGGCATGACCAGCTTCGTGCATGGCTTCGTACAAAGTTGGGTGGGCGTGAATCGTCGCTAACAACGATTCGACTGTGGCTTCGTGGCTCAAAGCCAAGCCGCCTTCGGCAACCAACTCGGTCACGCGAGGCCCAATCATATGAAACCCAAGGATTTCGCCATATTCAGCGTCGGCCACGATTTTGACAAAGCCATCGCGATTGCCAATGGCTGTAGCTTTGCCAACCGCCGCAAATGGGAACTTGCCAACTTTGACATTATAGCCGCGTTCTTTGGCCTGAGCTTCGGTCAAGCCAACGTGCGCCACTTCGGGCGAACAGTAGACACAGCTTGGAATAATGTCGTAGTTGATTGGGTTGGTGTGGTGGCCTGCGATATGTTCAACCGCAATCACGCCTTCGGCTGAGGCAACGTGGGCCAGCCATGGGGTTGGCACAACATCGCCAATTGCATAAATATTGGCAATATTGGTTTGCATGGTGGCATTGACTGGGATATAGCCGCGTTCGTCGATGGTTACGCCAACTTCTTCGAGGCCAATGTTTTTGGTCAAAGGAGCACGCCCCGTGCCAATCAGCACATAATCGGCTTCTAAGGTTTGTTCTTTGCCATCTGGGCCTTCAAAAACTACGCTAGCACCATCGGCGCGTTTGTTGACGGCCTTGGTTTTTGAGCCAGTGTAGAGCTTGATGCCGCGTTTGGTGAAGGCTTTGGCCAATTCAGCCGAAATTTCTTCATCCTCAGTGGCAACAATTCGCGGCAACATTTCGATGATGCTCACTTGCGCGCCAAAGGTGCGGTACATCGAGGCAAATTCGCAGCCGATGATCCCGCCGCCGATCACTACCAAATGTTTGGGCACTTCGGGCAAGCTCAAGGCTCCAGTGCTCGAAACGATCCGTTGCTCGTCGAATGGTGCAAATGGCAAGGCGCGAGGAGTCGAGCCAACCGCCAAAATCACATTCTTGGTTTCGATGACGGTTTCGGTGCCATCGTTGGCTTTGACGGCAACTTTGTTGGTGCCAGCTAAACGGCCAAACCCGCGATAGAGGTCGATTTTCTTCTTTTTGAACAAGCCTTCGAGACCTGTGCGCATGGTTTTGACCACTTTTTCTTTGTGGCCCATCGCGCCCTTGAGATCGAACGAAACTTCGCCCGTGATTACGCCAAACTTCTTGCCTTCTTTGGTTTCTTCCAGCAAGTCGGCGCAGTGCAACAGCGATTTGGTAGGAATACAGCCAATATTTAAACAGACACCGCCGACTTGTTCTTTTTCGACGACAGCGACTTTTAAGCCCAATTGGACAGCTCGCAAGGCAGCAACTTCACCGCCTGGCCCTGAACCAATAATCACAACATCATATTGAGCCATTGAAATATCAATCCTCCGTATGGTAGACGTTTTGTCCATTGTCTATGATAGCACAGGCAGTGGTTTAGGCAGAAATCAAAAGTCAAAAGTCAGCAGGCAAAAGCACAGAGGGATCAGGATTCAGCGATCAGGGACTAGATTTTAACGCAGAGGCGTAGAGAGAAAGAGGGGTCAGGATTCAGGGATCAGGGTCTAGCATTCAGTCACATGGCTCAACAGAATAATCATTCGTGCAATTCGTGGCTCGAGAAACTGCGCGTTCTTCGTAGTTTCAGCCTAACTGATCCCTAGCCCCTGACAACTTACCCCTTGCTCGTTCTGCTAGTGTTTCGTTAATCCTTGCTAAATCGCCCATGGATTGGCTAAGCCTGTGGTGTATAATTTTCGATAGTATTAAGTGTGGTGAGGCAACGATGCCAAAAATTGTGCCTGGGTATCACATTACAACCGCTGCCCAAATTCGGGCAATTGAGCAACGCGCTGTTGACGAAGGGGCGACGTGGCCTGACTTAATGGCCGAGGCTTCACGCGGCATGGCCGATGTTGGATTAACGGTGATTGCCAAGCAACCTAATCCCGCCGTTTTGGTGCTGGTTGGTTCTGGCAATAACGGCGGCGATGCCTTAGTAATCGCACGGCATATCAAAGAGGCGGATTTTCCAGTCAGCTGCTATCTGTATAAACGCAAACCACAAGCTGATGATTGGCCGTTTGCCGCTGCCCAAGCCGAAGCTATTCCGATGAGCTTCGCTGCTGATGACTCGCAAAATCAGCAACTCCAGCAGCTGTTGCAAACCAGCACATTCGTAATCGATGGTTTGTTTGGAATTGGCCTGAGTCGTCCGTTAGCGGCTGATGTGGCTCACATTATTGACTTGGTCAATGCGAGCAAATTGCCAGTCTTGGCAGTCGATGTGCCTTCGGGCCTCGATGCTGATAATGGCAAGATTTGGGGCACAATCATCAATGCAGCCTATACCGTGGCGGCTGGCTTAACCAAACGCGGTCATCATTTGTATCCAGGTGCGGCCTATGTTGGCAAATTGGCAATCGCCCCCTTTACCTTACCAGATTCTATGGAGGAGCCGATGACTACAACTGAACTGAATCTTGCGACAATCCGTTCGCTGGTGCCGGCCCGTCCGGTTGATGGCCATAAAGATACTTTCGGGCGCGTGATGGTTGTGGCTGGCTCGTATCTCTATCCTGGTGCAGCTTGGCTTGCGGCTACAGCGGCGGCTCGTTCGGGCGCTGGGGTGGTAACCTTGGCTTGCCCCCGCTCAATTTATGGCAGCACCGCAGCCCATTTGCATGAAGTAACCTATTTGCCTTTGCCTGAAGTCGAGCCAGGCGAGTTGACCGAAGCCGCTGCTAAATTGGTGCACGAAAAATTAGCTAAATATAAAGCTTTGCTGGTTGGCCCTGGCCTTGGCACCGAAACAGGCACTGGCGATTTTCTGCGGGCACTGATTGGCTTAGCCTCAAGCAAACGTCGCTTGGGCGTAGGTTTTCTTGGCTCAAACGAGCTTGAGTTGCCAACCAAACGCAAAGGCGGGGTTGGCTTCGGCCTAGCTGCACGGCCCAAAGAAGAGGCCAAGGCTGAAGAAGAAGGCCCAGTTGTGCTGCCACCGCTGGTGATCGATGCCGATGGCCTGAATATTTTGGCCACAATTGAACATTGGGAAGAGAAATTACGCGATCAGCCAGTCGTACTCACGCCACATATTGGCGAGATGGCCCGCTTGCTGGGTGAAGAAAAAATCGGCGAAGATCACCCCCAAGTTGCCCTTGAGGCCGCCGCCCGTTGGGGCGTAACCGTAGTGCTGAAATCGGCTCACACAATTATTGCTAGCCCCGATGGCCGCTTGGCGTTGCATGGTTTGGCTAACCCTGCATTGGCAACCGCCGGATCTGGTGATATCCTTGCTGGACTAACTGCTGGCTTGTTGGCACAAGGCTTAGCCCCATTTGAAGCCGCCCAGCTTGCGGTTGGTGTGCATGGCGTTGCAGGCGCTCTGGTTCGTGAAGAACTCGGCGAACGCGGCACCATCGCCAGCGATATTCTTAATCGCCTGCCCTTGGCATGGCGAAAACTTACAGAAGGCGGATTAAAATAATGCGAGCGGTTGATCTGATTATTAAAAAACGCAATGGAGCACAGCTCTCAACCGAAGAAATTCAATGGCTGATTCAGGGCTATACCAACGGCAGTGTGCCCGATTATCAGATGGCGGCATGGGCCATGGCGGTTGTACTCAAAGGCATGGATGATCGCGAAACCACCGATTTGACCCTAGCCATGGCCGCTTCGGGCGATCAGCTCGATTTGCGTGATTTTGCGCCCGATGCCGTTGATAAGCACTCAACTGGCGGAGTTGGCGATAAAACCAGCCTTGTGCTGGGGCCAATGTTGGCAGCAGTTGGCTTACAAGTTGCCAAAATGTCGGGGCGGGGCTTGGGCTTTTCGGGCGGTACGCTCGATAAACTTGAGGCCATCCCCAACATGCGCATCGATCTCAGCGAAGATGAATTTCGTCATGCCATGCGTGACATCGGCATGGTGATTATGGGCCAAACTGCCGATCTTGCACCTGCCGACAAAAAGCTGTATGCACTGCGCGATGTTACTGGCACAGTCGAATGTATTCCGCTGATTGCCGCCAGCATCATGAGCAAAAAACTGGCGGCTGGAGCCAAAAGCATCGTACTCGATGTCAAGGTTGGGGCGGGGGCGTTTATGAAAACCCTCGACCAAGCCCGCGATTTGGCTCGAACGATGGTGCGGATCGGCCAATTGGCTGGACGTAATGTCGCGGCGATTCTTTCATCGATGGAGCAACCGCTGGGCTTGACGATCGGTAACGCGCTGGAAGTGCGCGAAGCGATTGAAACCTTGCAAGGCCGTGGCCCCAGCGATTTGGTTGAGGTATGTTTGACCCTTGGCTCACATCTGTTGGTCTTGGCTGGTAAGGCCCAAAACCTTGACGAAGCTCGCCAACAATTGCAAACAAGCTTGGATAACGGCCAAGCTTGGGCTAAATTCCGTGAGTTTGTTGCCCAGCAAGGTGGTGATCTCACGGTAATTGATCAACCAGAAACCCTGCCTATCGCCCCAATTCAAATCAGTTTGCTGGCCGAGAGTAGTGGCTTTGTCCAACGCATCGATGCCGAAACCTGTGGGATTGTGGCAACCGAGCTTGGGGCTGGCCGCGCCCGCAAAGAAGATGCGATCGATCCAGCGGTAGGTTTGGTGCTTCAGCGTAAAGTTGGCGAGCCAGTTCAAGCGGGCGAGGCCTTGTTGACGGTCCATGCCGCCGATCAGCAACGGGCCGAGGTCGCTTTGGCAGCACTCAAATCGGCCATTACGATCAGTGCTACGCCCGTTGAAGCCTTGCCCTTGGTCTTCGAAAGCGTTGCCTAGCTACGTATTGTGAGCATAGTTGCGTTGGTAGAGTTTGCGCTCTATCAACGCATTTTTTGTGGGTTTCGGCCTGCGGCGTGGTATAATTATTAACGAAAATATGTGCTAGCTGTAATGGTTCATTGGGTTGGCAATGAACTCCATGCCCTCACCCCCTAAACCCCCCTCCCGCCCGCGAGGCGAGGGGGAACCGCGCTCGGAGTGCGCCCCTCGCCCGCCGCAGTGGGAGAGGGGTTGGGGGTGAGGGCACAGGAGAACTGATTGTTAACCCCATAAACCATTACAGCTAGCATATAGAGCTTTAACACTGGCGAAGCGTCATTAACGAACGGGCTATCTAGGAAGGAAATCATGGCAGAAATACTGTATTTAGGGCATGCCAGCGTGCGGATTCGCGGTCGTGAAGGCATTGTAGTGCTTGATCCCTGCGATCAATCGGTGGGCTTTGATATTGGCAAGCCAACTGCCCAAGTTGTTACCATCAGCCATAACAAAGCTGATCACAATAATGTCGAAGTGGTCAAGCCATTGCGCGATACGCTGTTTGTGGCCGATGGGCCAGGCGAATACGAAGTTAGCAATATCTTAATTCGTGGTATTCGTACAGCGCATACCGATGGCGAGGGCAAAAAGCATGGCCATAACACAATTTATGTGATGTATATTGATGATGTAGCTTTTTGCCATTTGGGCGATTTGGGCCATGGCCTAACTGCTAGCCAACTCGATGAAATTGGCTCAGTCGATGTGCTGTTTGTGCCCGTTGGCAATGGCAATCATGTGATCAAGCCCGATGGCATGGTCGAAATTATCAGCGAAATTGCCCCTAAAGTGGTTGTGCCATTGTATAACGACAATCAGCAACAACGACTCGAAGCGCTTGATTTGGAGCCATTGAGCGTGTTTGTGCACCAGATGGGAATCAAGGAATACGAAACCCTTGATAAAGCGGTGTTCACACCCTCGACCCTGCCGCGCGAAGACGAAGAAACTAAGATTGTGATTCTCAACCCAAGCGGAGTTGCGGTATAACGAAGCTTAGCCCAATCGTTGGCCGAAGCGCTGTTTCAAGCACTTGAAGCAGGGTTGCTTGCAAAACACAGGTTCCACCATGGAAGTGCTTACTTTCCATGGTGGAACCTGCGTCTTTATATGGCAAGCTGTAACTTAGAATAGATTTAGGCTGATTGTCCAGTCTTGATGTAATCGACAGTGGCTTGATCGAGCTTGCGCACCACGGCGGCCAGCAAGGTCACCACCTGATCAAAATCGTCGCGATGCAACAACGAAGCATGGGTATGGATGTAGCGGGTTGCCACGCCCAGCGCCAACGATGGCACACCAGCATTATTCAAATGGAAGCGGCCTGCGTCGGTACCACCACCAGGCATCGTATCAAATTGGTAGGGAATTCCCAATTCTTCGGCAGTATCAACCACCAAATCGCGCAGCCGAGGGTTTGGAATAACACTGCTATCCATCAATAACAAGACTGGACCAGCACCCATTTTGGATTGAGCTTCATCTTTACTAATGCCTGGAGTATCGCCAGCAATACACACATCGATTGCAAACGCGATATCAGGTTTGACCACATTGGCAAGGGTTGCCGCGCCGCGTAAACCAACTTCCTCTTGCACGGTTGCACCAGCCACGACCGTGTTGGGCAAGCTTTGATTGGCCAATTCATGTAACACTTCAACCGCTGCCGCACAACCAAAGCGATTATCCCAAGCCTTGGCCATGACGATTTTAGAGTTGTGCAAAGGTGTAAACGGGCACACTGGCAGAATCGAATCGCCTGGGCGCACGCCCCATTCACGGGCCTCAGCGGCTGAGCTCGCCCCAATATCAATAAACATATCTTTCTTTTCGACCAATTTTTTACGTGCTTCAGGCGAGAGCACATGCGGCGGCTTTGAGCCAATTAAGCCAGCAATTGGCCCATTGCGGGTTTCAATTTGCACCCGTTGTGCC
This sequence comes from Herpetosiphon gulosus, assembly GCF_039545135.1. Lineage (NCBI taxonomy): Bacteria > Bacillati > Chloroflexota > Chloroflexia > Herpetosiphonales > Herpetosiphonaceae > Herpetosiphon > Herpetosiphon gulosus. The sequence goes on from NZ_BAABRU010000010.1 coordinate 130,487, forward strand.
AACATCACCAATTCCCACCAGCCACCAAGGGTTTGGAATTTAATAAAACCATCGTCGGTGATGCGGGTTACCATAAAGCCCACTTCATCAAGGTGGCCCGCCAACAGAATTGTTGGGCTACCTTCGGGGCCAGCTTTACGGGCGGCAACGCTGCCAAGCTGATCATTAATCAATTCGCCATAGGGAGCCAAAGCCTCGGCCATAACAGCCCGAACTGGCCCTTCGTTGCCTGGTACGCCCGATGCATCGGTCAAAGCTTTCATGAGTGCTAAACGTTCATCCACAGTGATGCTTCCTTTGCAGTTAAGCGGTTGCTAGCAGCATTCTATGCGAAATTGCGCATAACTACAATTGACAAGTGCCTAAAAGCCGATTATGATCAACGACTGTGCATAATCATAGCAATGTAGCCGTCGCTGGCGCAAGCTAGAGGCAACTTCCCGACCCTTCCGACCACCCACGTGGTGGACAAGTTACCCTGTGAAACCGTAAACAGGGGCGCGAGTTTGGGTAACTGGCTCGTGACGCAAGCCGACAACAGCAAATATTCCCGCCATCGGCCATTTGGCTGGTGGTAAGGGCTGAAACGGTGGTGTAAGAGACCACCAGCATGCCTCAGCAATGAGCGTGGCTAGGTGACTGCGCTGACCCTTGAAGGGCAAGGTGTGTGGGACGGGCTAAACTTGTGAGAGAGGCAACTCGTTTGGATCACGGCGTTCGTTCACATCGCAGCGAAACCGGAACGTTGGGTGACACCCAATCGACTAGGGATCGCCCGCAACTGCGGAGATAGATGGCGGCTAATCCAGAATCGGGGGTATTGCAGCGCTGTGGTTATGCACATCACTTGCTTGCACTAAATACACTACCCGCGTTGCTTGAACTAAATCAGCCTGCTCACCATCACGATTCAAGCGAGCAACCACGCTTAAACCAGCCTCCGCCAATAATTCAACAATCTGCTGATCGCTATAGGCTGCTTGCAAATGGGTTTCACTGCCACGTTGCCAGGCCTCAGCTTGGCGCTGAAACCAGACAATTCTTCCGATGCCAATCTGCGCTTCATCATCAAAATCCAGCACATTGTAGATATATAAATCATCGCGATCAACGATTACGTGGTTGCACTCCGGCCAAGTCGCATACAACAATGGCGTATTCAGATCGAATACCAACCAGCCCTGTGGTTTGAGCGAGCGGGCAATTTGCTGAAACAGAGCGCCTAACTGGGTTGGCTCAAGCACATAATTTAATGTATCAAACAGGCTGATAATTAAATCGTAGCCTGCGCCAGCCTGCCATGTGGTTAAATCAGCCTGTTGCCAATTGACTGTAGCGTGTTGCAACTCGCCATGCAAGCGAGCTTGGGCTAACATCGCTTCTGAGCGATCGATTGCGGTGACCTGATAGCCTTGTAGGGCCAAAGCCACCGCTGCATCGCCTGTGCCACAACCAAGATCGAGCACCGAGCTACCACACCAAGCCTGCTGTTCAAGCCAAGCCAAAAGCCAATTGAGCATGTGTAAGCTGAGCCAACTCTGGCCAGCTTGACGGTAAATTGTTGCATAATCGTTGTACATGGTTGGTATTGTACCCGATACAGAACATCGTTAGGCATCAGGAATTGGCGGTTTAACCCAGTCATGGAATAGCTGAGAGAAGAAGCTCTGTTGGCTATTGGCTATAGATTTTAAGTTTCTAACTATTCCCCGATAGCCGAGAGCCTTCAGCCAATAGCCATCACTCCTCTGCGTTAAATAGCGATCCACGAAGGACACGAAGGTTCACAAAGGGCTGAAACTACGAAGCACCCGACGATCACGAAGTAGGTGAATATCCAGCTTCCCGACCCCCGATGCCCAGCCCCCTAATTGATATGTTCTATTAGCGATACCACAAACCAGCAATATGAATATGCACGGCGTGAACATTCAGCTCGGTATATTGCTGAATGCTTTCGATCACCCGTTTGCGCAACGCATTGACGATTGGAGGCAATGCTTCATTGATAAACGGAATTAATTTGAGATGCAAGACAATGCTCGCTCGCTCATCAAAGCGAGTTTGCGGCTCTTCGCTCGATTTTGGCTCGTTTTCGGCCCGACCTTCAGCCACAAGCTCAGCGCTTTCGAGTTGAGTTTCATAAATGCCTTCAATCGAACCGCTGACCGACTGAACAATTTGACCGATCACACCAATATCGATCGTGGTTGTATGGCGATTACTGCGCACCGAGCGAACAATCGATTGTTGTTGAGGCATAGTTGGCTCCTTAACGAGTTGGGGTGATGGTTGGTTGTGGGCTAGCGGTTGGTAAAGTTGCCCCTAAAGCGATTCGTAGCCGCTCCAAAGTGCTGCCAATACTGGCTAAATCTTGTTCAACGCTATCCAGCCGATTGGTCAAAGCTGCATTGGCAGGGATCGATTCAAGCTCATTCAGTCGCGATTGAATTGCTAATAAGCTATCAAGATTCGAATCGATTTGTTTTTGCAAGCTATCAAGGTCGGTTTCGCGGGTATTAAGCTTGCTCTCAATCGTTTGCACACGCTCGCGCAAGCCATCGACCGAGCCACGTAAATCGGCTAAACCACGCAAGGTTGCCGCTTGATCGGTCTGTTGGATAATTGCGGTTTGTTGGGCTTGTTCAAGCGCAGCAATCCGCCCAGTGCTATCGGGAAAACTAACCCCAAAATTGCGTGGGCCATACCACATCACCAAGAGCGCCAATGCCGCCCCCAGTCCAGCACTCACAATAATCGTCAAAGCCGAACCCACCAGGGTGGCCAAACATCCCCGTTTTTGTTTAATCACAATTGGCTTGGGAGCATCGCTTTGTTCGCTCATCGATTTGGCTCTCCATACCATCAACAGATGGCTGCATTTGGTTTAAATAATACTCGAATCTAGCCAATACTCAATATTGCCCAAAATGTAAAATATAGCTTAAACACGACCATAATCAAGGCTTAACTTTGGGCTGCTAGCATTGGGCAATTTGAGTAATGAGAATGGCTATGCAGTTGCACGCACGCGGTGGGTTGGCGCTCAATCAGCTAATTCGGTTGGTCTATCTGATGGCAATCGCCGTTGGGGTCTTGGGGCTTGGTTTAATTGGCTATGGCCTTTGGCTGGCACGTTTCGATTGGTGGCATTGGTTTTTAATCAGCCTTGGGGCATTATGGCTGCTGTTGCAAATTGGCTTAATCGTCATGCTCCAACGTAAACGCCGCGCAATTCAGCAATTAACTGCCGTCGTCGATGTGCTAGCAACCGCCGATTTAAGTGTGCGAGCACCCAATTTAGGCACTGATGAGTTGGGCGAATTGGCGCAATCGATCAATTTGGCCGCCGAGCATTTTACCAACTTGCTCGATACCCAGCGCCGCGAAACCCAGCGCGAACGGGCAATTTTGGCGGCAATCGACGATGGCGTGATCGTCTGTGATCAGCTTGGTCAAATTATTTTGCTCAATACTGCTGCCTACAACATTATTGCCATGGCCGAAGCTGAACGCCTGCAAACCAACCACGAACAGCCCAACTTGAGTTTGCGCTTTTATGCCGCACTCGAAGCCGTGCAACCAGCCTTGGATCAAGCGCTTGGTCGCCCACATATCAAGCCTGCCGAACGCGTCTGTTTTGCTGGTCGCACCTATCGCCTCAGTGCCAACCCAATCTGGATTGACGATCGACGGATTGGGGCGGTGGCAATTTTGCAAGATATTAGTGCCCGCGTCGAGAGCGAACGCTTGCGCAGCGATTTTATGGCTTTGGCTGCCCATGAATTGCGTTCGCCGTTGACTAGCATTCGTGGCTTTGCCGATATGCTGCTGTGGAGCAACCCCGAGCATTTTAGTGCCGAAGAAATTAGCTATATCGAAGGCATTGGGCGCAACATCCAACGACTGACCGAGTTGATGAACGATGTGGTTGATTTGGCGCGGCTGGAAATCCAACGCAATGAGCATACGCCGCAGCCAGTTGATTTGCGCCAGGTATTGAGCGCAGTGCTTGATGAATTTCGGCCACGCGCTGAGCGTAAAAAATTGCAATTAGATTGTTTATTGCCGAATGAATTACCGCTGTTGAGCCTTGACCCGCTGCATATTCGCCAAATTAGCCACCACCTGATTAGCAATGCGATCAAATATACCCCTGAACATGGCCAGATTCAACTTGAAGTGCAGCAACGGATCGATGATGTGTTAGTGGTGGTACGCGACACCGGAATTGGAATTTCGCTACGCGAGCAGCCGCGCATTTTTGGGCGCTTTTTTCGCAACGATAATCCACTTTCACGCGCCGCAGGTGGCACAGGCTTAGGCTTATCGATCGCCAAAGCCTTGGTTGAAATGAATCATGGCTCAATCTATTTTGAGAGTATAGAGGAAGAAGGCACAACCTTTTATGTGGCGTTTCCGTTGGCCTTGGCTTGCGAACCCTTGCCCCACAACCCAGCCACCTTGGTCGATGCAGCCTAGCGTGGCCCCCAACCTAGCCCAAATTTATTGGCCTCGGAGATTGTAAAGGGCTTGGCTGGCCCGCCCTCGGTCGAGACAACCCACACATTGAAGCGCGGGCGATTATTTTGCAAATCGTCGGGCATGCCCCACTTAGCCAAAAAGACAATCCATTTGCCATCGGGCGACCAACGCGGCTGAGTTACCCCACCAAGCCCCTTGGTCAGCGGGTGCGGATTGGAGCCATCGGCGTTCATCACCCAAATTTGGCGGGTGATTGTGCGCTGACTATCGCCAGCCACATAGGCAATATATTTACCATCAGGCGACCATTCGGCATAATGTTCGTCACGGTCGCGGGTTGGGTTGATAATTTTCAAGTTGCTGCCATCAGGCTGAATAATTGCCAAACCAAGTTGCTCGATATTCTCAACAATATCGCGGCTGGTGAACACAATCCCTTGCTGGCCCCAAGTTGGCATTGTGCCCCACATTTTAGTTAATTGCTGGCCCTCAGGTTGATCAAGCGCTTGGATGTAGATGGTTGAACTATTTTCCTTCAAATCATCAAGCCGCCGATGGGCATAGGCCAACTGTTTGCCATCAGGCGACCAACTTGGGTATTCGCAACGCCCAGGGTCATTGGTCACACGCCGTTGATCGCTACCATCAACCTTCATCACATAGACTTGCTCACGGCCATCGCGCTCGGAGGTAAAGGCGATTTGATGGCCATCGGGCGACACGACTCCTCCATAATTTGAGCCAAGCGTGGTCAATTGCTGGGGTTCGCCGCCCATCGCCGGAATCCGATAAATTTGATAATCGCCATCATCTTCGCGCATGCCCACAAAGAAATAGCCAGTTAATCCAGCAATCAAGGGCTGGATAGTCGAAGTTGGGGCGGGCGTAGCAGTTGGCGCGGGTGTGCTGGTTGGCACTGGGGTTGGCGTGAGCAACGGAGCCGAAGTTGCACTATTATTCAACAAGGCTGGAAAATAGGTTTGCCAATTGGGCGAGGCCTCAGCCGAATTTTGCTGATTGAGCAAGCTCCAAATCGTTGCACTAAAACCACCCAAACTAAGGCTGCCAACCAAACCCAGCCCCAGCCAATGCCGCCAAGTTCGGGTTTGAATCAACGGTTTTGTGCGAATATTGGGCAATTTGGGGCTAGCTGGCTGCACCGAACGCCAAGCAGTCATCAATTCTAAGGCCAACTGACCTGCCGATTGCTGACGATCTGCTGGCTCCAAGGCCAGACCGCGCAACAACGGCTGATCTAAAGCGCTGGGCAAACTGGGGCGCAAGGCCGATGGTGCAGGCAAGCTTTCGCCAATCAAGCGGGCGGGAGCTGCCAGCGGCGCACGCCCAGTCAGTAAGGCGTAAATCGTTGCTGCTAGAGCATAAATATCCGAACGGGCATCAGTTTGGCCACGATATTGCTCTGGCGGCGAGTAACCAGCAGTCACCGCCCGCCGCAAACCCAAGCTCGAAACCTTAAGATCACGCGCAATCCCAAAATCAATCAAGACTAAGCGACCATCGGGCGTGAGCTTGATATTCGATGGCTTGATATCACGGTGTAGCACAGGTTGAGGCAGGGTGTGAATATATTGCACCGCAGTGCACAATTGTTGTGCCCATTCAACCACCCGCTTGGGCGCAATCCCATCGTGCTCGGTTGCCAGCAGCACACTCAGGTCAACGCCCTCGATATAATCCATCACAACACAGGCACGCCCTTCGTGCACAAAGTGATCGCGAATACGCGGCAATGAGGGGTGCGCCAAGCCAGCTAAAATCGTGGCTTCGGCTTCGAGCATCTCAGCAACTTCTGGTTCGGCGGCAATACTTTGCTTAACCGCACATAGCCCGCCGATCTGTTGATCGTAGGCGAGCCAAACGGTAGCAAAACCACCTTTCCCAAGTTGTTCGACAAACCGATAACGTTCGCGCATAGTTTTAAGTAGGGGTCAGGGGTCGGGGATCAGTTTTCCGTGCCAATCCACCGTCTTTGCCAAACCCGTTGATTGTTTCAGTAGACTATACCTGATAAATAGCGCTGCGCCTCTGCGTTAAAACCGTGATCCACGAAGGACACAAAAAGCTCGAAGTACGTACAAGTCTAATTTCTGGCCCCTGCTCCCTGACCTCTGACCCCATTATACCCGCATTACCATGACGGCCAGCGATCGTGGCGCGTGCCATCGGAGAGTGCTTCAACTTTGCCAGTTGCCAAATGTTGCAGATAAATGCCCCAATGATCGTTGCGATAGCTTTCAAAGGCCAAATAACGCCCATCAGGCGACCAACGTGGCCAACGGTTTTTGCCAGTGCCAAGGTTGGTTAGCTCACGTGGTTCGCCGCCGCTGGTTGGTACGGTGTAAATTTTGGTGCGGCTATCGTTATCGCCAGTCATAAAGGCAATCGTCTGACCATCGGGCGACCAATCGGCCCAAAAAGCGCTATCATCGACGCTGGCCAACAAATATTGCTTGTTGGTGGTTAAATCGAGCACCACAATTTCATAGAGGCCGCTGGTTTGGCTATGAAACGCCAGCTTTGTGCCATCGGGCGACCAGGCGGGGCCGCCTTGCCAACCACCTTCCGCCGTCACCCGCTGCACATTCGAGCCATCGGCATCTATAATATAAATATCAAAACTATTGTTATTGCTGCGATCGCGGTCGCTTTCGAAGGCAATTTTGCTACCATCAGGCGACCAACGCGGGGCACGGCTTTCGCCTGGGGCGCTGGTCAATTGCTGCTCATCGCTGCCATTAGCGCTAATCGTAAAAATTTGCTCTAGCCCATCAACCCCATGCGAATAGGCCACACGGCCATCACTCCGTCGCCGCGAGGCAATGGCATTATCATCGTGATGCGGCACAACTGCGCTCACCGAACCTGTCGGAATATCCAAACTGAGCAAATTGTAGGCTCCACTGTTGCCTTCGCGCGAGGATATAATCAAATCGCCCTCAGCACTATCAGGCAAAGCACTAGGCAAGGTTGGCACAATGAGCGGTTGATCTGGCGTGGTTGAGCGATTTAGATACCACCAGCCTGCCCCGCCACCACCAAACAACAGCACAAGCAGCAACAGCCATGGCCAAATTTGAGCTTTGCGTGGGCTAAACTCAGGCTGTGGAGTTGCTTGAATTGGCTGGGGCGTAACGCTAGCCTGCTCATAACTCTGCTGTTGTTGCACCTGTGGATTGACCCGCGTTGGCGCTTCGGCATTGCGGTAGGGTGCAGCTTGCGGCACAATCGCAAATGGATCGGCGATTGGTACAATTGGCGTATCGCGAATCCGCTCCAATTCGGCACGCACAGCGGCAGCCGAAGCAGGTCGTTGATCAATATGCAGCGAAGTCAACTGGGTAATCAAATCATCAAGCCCTGGCGAAACCCACTCAACACTTTGACTAACTGGCGGCAACCGCAAACCACTGGTCACGCGCTCGTTGGTCAACAGCACATACATCGTCGAGCCAAGGCTATATAAATCGGAGCGCGGCTCGGTTTGGCCGCCATATTGCTCAGGTGGCGCATAGCCCGGCGTACCAATTTGAATCGTATCTTGATGCTGGCCCTCTTTGAAGCGCCGCACAATCCCAAAATCGATCAAAATAACTTTGCCTTCGGGAGTGCGCATAATATTGGCAGGCTTGAGATCGCGGAAAATTAGCGGCGGGCGTTGGTTATGCAAATATTCCAACACATGGCACAACTCAATCGCCCAATCGATCACCTGTTGCTCACCGAAGGGGCCGTTGAGCCGTTTTTGCAAGGCCGATAACGACTCGCCCGGCACATAGCCCATCACCAACATCCAACCATCATCAACCGCGAAATAATCGAGCACCGGAGCGAGATTGGGGTGGCTCAAACTAGCCAAGGTATGAGCTTCTTGCTGAAACAAATGCGCCAACGAATCGAGTTCATCGGGGCGCATATGGGCAGTAGCAAAATACTTGATCGCCACATTGCGCTGGCCCAAACGACCATCGGTGGCCAAAAAGACCGCCCCAAAGCCGCCGCTGCCTAAGGGCCGCACAATCGTGTAGCGATCCTGAATAATTGTGCCACTTTTCAACATGCCAATTGCCTCACCACACAGCTACTTAACCATAACATTGCTATTATAGTCGATTCAATCATCAAAATATAGTTTAAATGGTCGGGCTAGCACAAATTTCTGCACATTAATCCATCGTTGTAATTGGCTGAAAAGGAATATTTTACCTATGTGCTGCTGTATCGATCAAAAAAAGCCTCTCACCTTATTCAGGCAAGAGGCTTAACACTTAAACGTGGTTATGGTTCTTCGCGCAGATCAACACTCAGAATATTTAGCACTGTCCACGGCGAGGCAATCGCGGTGCGGCTTGGGTTGCCAAACCAAAGCACCTTGGGTTGTCCGCCAGCTTGTTCAGTGAACAGCACGTTGCCATCGAGAATGAAGGTTTGCTGACCGTTGCGCTGTTGGATGGTTAAGGTATGTTCGGTTGTATCAATTTGGCCGTTGCTGTAGGGCAAACGAATATCTTTTAATTCGTTATCAGCGGTTTGATCGCGATGGAATTCGACGATCAGCCCTTGAGTTTCGTCTTGCCAAATGCCGCCCCAACTTGTACCCGCCCGATCGGTATCGCCACAGGGCGTAGCCATCGCATCAGCCAGCATAAAGCCCGTGCCCAAAGCGGTGACATCGGAGTAGCGGAAAGTCACGCTCAAGCTAAAGTTATTCGCCGGAAATAGCGTATCAGTGATCGTGCGTACCACTGGATAGCAGGTGGCACTAGCCGCCGCCAGTTGCAATTCGCCATTAGTTAATTGAATTGAGCCATCGCGAGTTTCGCCAGCCCACAAACGTGGATCAAGTGTGCTGTCATCGAAGCTATCGCCAACGATTTGGCCAACGGGTGTGGCAGTTGGGGTAGCTGGCAAGGCAGTTGGGCTAGGTTGAGCAACGGCGGTAGCAGTGCCGCCAGCGATCGTGGTTTGTTGCGGGCCAGCGGTTGCCGTCGCATCAAGAAAAATCTTAATCCGGTCGCGCCGCGCCTGAGTATCTTTATATGTTGGATCTTGACGCAAAATTTCGTCATATTCGCTTAACGCCAAGCCATATTGACCAGTTTCTTCGTAGGCTGTCCCACGTTGGTAGCGTGCTTCAAGCGCATCGTCGAAGGCCAATTGGGTTGCGACTGTGAATGTTTGAATCGCATCAGCAGTCGCCCGTGGCACATCGAGGGTTGGAATTTGGGTTGCAGGCGGAATTGCGGCTAAGGCGGTGGCGGTTTTGGCACTATCGCTCAGCAAAATCCCCTCATCACGGGTGACAGTTGGCAACCCGTTGTTGGCAACCTGGGTGGCATTAACAAAAGCATTGCCCTTGGGCTTGAATAACAGCCATGCGCCAGCTAATAAGGCTAAGCCAATAAACACCCCTAGCACAATCAACCCAGCCCGACTATTTTGCTGGGCTGGGCGTTTGGGCAAAATCGAAGGTGCTGGCCCAACGTCACGATCGGGAATCAGCAATTGCTCAAGCATCGCCTGATCGTATTGAGCAGTGGAGCCACGCCCAGGTGGCACAGGAATTGGCGAGCTTTCCGAGGGTACATAGCGTTGAGTTGGGCCATCGGCAGGAGTGCTGGGCAAAATCGAGGGCGTAAAACCGATCACTGGCAAATCGCCCGCCGATTCGTGGGTGCTGCTGGTTTGGCTCAAGGCCACCACAAATTGCTCGATATTGGCAAAGCGTTGTTGTGGTTGTTGGCTCAGGGCTTTGACAATCGCATGCGAAACTGCTGGCGAAAGATCAGGCCGCCGCACATCGGGCGGAGCAAAAGCCATCAAGGGCTGGGTATTGGGGTCAGTGCCAGTAAGCAAGTGGTGCAGCGTCGCGCCCAAAGCATAAATATCTGAAGCTGGCGTAGCCGTCGCGCCGCTCCAAATTTCGGGCGCAGCATAGCGCGAACCAGCATTTTTGGGGCAGCCAGCGGGCAAACCACCAAGCAACTTAATTCGGCGACCATCTTGCAGCACGATATTTTGCGGCTGAATATCGCCATGGACAAAGCCTTGGCTATGCAAATAGCGCAAACCTTCGGCAATTTGCTTGGCCCAAGCTAGCACCACGCCCTCGCGCAAACGCGGCCCAAGCGCCATATCGGCCAAAGTTTGACCGCGCGGATACTCCAACACCAAATAGCGCTGACCATGCTCCTCGAATAAATCATAAACTGAGGGCAAGGCAGCTTGGTTTAATTGCGCCAAACGTTGCAACGAGGTTGGATCTAAAACACCATCATTGAGTTGGCGCAAGCCAACTTCGCGGCCTGCCATCTTGCCATCGACCGCCAAATACATCACGCCGCATTCATCGCGAAAAAGCTCGTTGCGTACTTGGTAGCGTCCTTGTTGAAACGTGGCCTGTCCACTCATAACTTGCTACATCACACTAGCGTTGCCATTGCAACACACATCGTCCAAGGCGAATTTCATCGCCAACATTTAAATTAACTACTTGGCGAGCTTGGAGCCGTTGTTTATTGACGGTCGTTCCGTTGGTGCTATCCAAATCTTCAAGTTGCACCACGCCAGCTCGCACAAAAATTCGGGCATGGCGACGACCAACACCATCGGCCAAGCCATTATGCGGGTTTAAATCAACATCAGGGTAATTATTCGAAACAGCATCTTCACGACCAACCACAATCTCGGCTTTGGCTGGCAGATTGATGCGTGTACCTGCCGCCGTTACCAACACAAACCCAGCCAAGGATTGAATGCCAACCGCAGCTGGAGCAACGGGTACTGCCACTGGTGGCGTTGGCACAACTGGCGCTGGCGGTGTATAAACTGGTGCTGCTGGCACAACCGGAGCAGCTTGGACTGGCGGCGCATAGTTTGGCTGTACAGGCGTGGGCGCAACTGGCCGAGCAGCTGGTACGGCAGCAGGTGCACCTGCCAACAACGAAGCACCACAATTATCGCAAAAGGCTTCGCCAGGAATCACCGCTGCACGACAGCTTGGGCAACTTGGTGCTGGATTGGCAATTGGTTGTGGTGCTGGATAACTAGGCTGCGGCGCGGGCTGAACACTCGGCGCAACGGGTGCAGGTGCAACTGGCACAGCAGCGGGAGCAGCGGCAACCCCAACATTCAACGGCGTACCACATTCATCACAAAAAGCCTCGCCAGGCGTAGCAATATGCTTACAGGTTGGGCATTGAACGCCACCTGCAACCGGACGCGGTGGGGTTACCGCCGCTGCCACGGTTGGCAAACGATGCCCACACATTTCACAAAATAACGCACCTGTTTGGTTGGTCGCATTACAGACAGGACAAGCAATCATACAACGATCACTCCACAATCATGAGACTCTGTGGCAACGATAGCACGCCGCGTTCCTTGATGTCAATGCAATTTAGCGATAACCCAAATCGGCTAACGCTGCAAGCAAGGCATCATGATGTTCTGGTAGGCCAATACTCACCCGAATACAATTGGCAAGCTCTGGGTTGCGATAGTAACGCAGCAAAATTCCCCGTTTGGCAAGGTCGGCTTTGAGTTGGGCGGCATCGCCACGCTCAACCCGACACAGAATAAAATTTGCCTGCGATGGAAATGGCGTAAGGCCGTCGATTGTTTGCAAGGCAGCAAATAGACGTTCTCGCTCAGCAACCATAATCTTGGCGCGGGCGTTAAGTGCCTCGGTTTCGGCCAACGATTGCAACACCGCGACTTCGGCTGCGACATTGGTATTGTAGGGCTGCTTGATTTTCCACAAGTGGGTAATTAACCACTCGGGAATTAGCCCATAGCCCAAGCGCAACCCTGCTAAACCAGCCCATTTGGAAAAGGTGCGTAACACGACCAAATTGGGATGTTGCCCAACCAAATCGGCGACACTCCCCGAACTAAACTCGGCGTAGGCTTCGTCCAACACGAGCATTGTTGGCAATTTCAATAGCCGTAGGACGTGTTCACGGGCTAAAAGGTTGCCAGTTGGATTGTTGGGCGAGGGCAAAAATACCATTTTCGCCTGATGCTCCAGCACCGCATCGGCCAGCGCCTCAATATCAACATCAAAGTTGGTATCACGTGGCACTGCCACAAACCGCCCGCCAACCACGCCAGTATTGAAGCTATACATACCAAAGGTTGGTGGGCAGGCAATCACCACATCGTTGGGCTGCACCAGCACCCGCATCAACAGATCGATAATTTCATCTGAGCCATTGCCACATAAAATCCGTTCAATCGGCTGGCCAATAAATGGGCTAATTGCTCGCCGCAAACGGGTTTGATCAGGGTCGGGATAAATTGCATAAAACGGGCAATTGCGCAGTGCTTCGGTGACGCTGGGCGCTGGCCCGTAAGGATTTTCATTGGCATCAAGTTTAATAATCTGCTCAATCGGAATGCCCAATTGTTCGCTAAGCACATCGAATGGTTGAATTGGGGTATAGGCTTCGAGCGCCGCAATATCAGGCCGCACAAACTGGGTTACATCAGCCATCAGTTGGTTCCTTCGCTGAGGTGGCTTTAATCTGGCCTATGATACCATGGTGCGATCAAATCTGCTGATTAAATTGCGCCTTGAGCTAGGTCGATCATTGCTCGCATACTAGCATAATTGTTGTTGCTGGCAGCGAATAATGGCTCGTTGGCCGATGCGCCTTGGTAGAAACGTTGCCAATCGAATGGCCCGCCCGAAAATGTGGCTAACGTACCACCTGCTCGCTCTAAAATCGGCCATGCTCCAGCAATATCCCACAAACTGGCGTTGCCCAAAATTGCCGCACACGCGCGACTGCTAGCCACATAGCAAACATTGGCGGCGGTGCTGCCAAGCGAGCGGGTTTTGCCTGGATAAGTAATCTTGTAGCGGCGATGGGCATTCGACGGCACGGCCATCCACGATTGGCTATCCAGAAAATCAGGGTTTTCAGCGTTGATCACTTGACCATTGAGGGTTGCATCGCCAGTTAATCCTGCTAAATAACATTCATCAAGCACTGGCAAATACACGCAGCCAGCCGCTGGATAGCCATCGACCAACAAACCAATCGAGACGCACCAAACTGGCAAGCGCTTAACAAACGAACCAGTGCCATCAATTGGGTCGAGTACCCAAATTCGCCCGCTATTGCTGGCTTGGCCGCCACCCTCTTCGCCCATAATCAGATCATCGGGGAAAGCTTGGGCAATTTGTTCGCGTAGCATTTGTTCAATTGTTTCATCAACTTCGGTTACCCACGAATTATCGGCTTTGCGGCGTGGCGCGGCGGCAGCATAATCCTGAAAAATATCAAGGGCATAGGCTCCAGCTTGGCGTGCCCATACTTCCATCAGGTGGGTTTCATTAGATGCTTGCATTGTTGTATCCTTTATTCGCGACCAACAAAGCTACCGCGATCAGCACAATGCTGGTCGCGGTGAGTGGCTTCGTCGTCACAGATTGAATTATTCGTCGTCTTCGGCTTGAATCTCAGGGCGTAGGATGCGGACAGCATTGACTGCTGGATCAACCCGTAGATCACCTAGCTCTGGAAATTGTACCAGCAATAGCTCACGGCCATCGCGGATACGAGTTTTTTGCACCACGCCCTCGCCGTAGGGCACACAATGTACTCGATCGCCTTGCTTGAAGCGCGATTCGGTTGGCTCGGCAGCTTGGTTGGTGCTTGGCCGCGTGATTGGCTGCGCTACCCGCGCTTCAGCTTCGCGTTGTTCCCGTAAACGCCGCGCTTTTTCGAGCATAGCCTGCGGATCAGCAGTGGCTTCCACGGGCTTGGCTGGTTGCTGGTTACGTTGATATGGCCGCACTGGTTCGGCCAAGTTTGGCTGAATTGGCGGTTGCTCACGCTGAACTGGCCGCTGCGGCTGATTTTCGCGTGGCATCGGCTTGGTTGGCTGATCATTGCGCTGATAGGGTCGCGCTGGTTGTTGCTCACGCTGAACTGGCCGCTGCGGCTGATTTTCGCGTGGCATCGGCTTGGTCGGCTGGTCGTTGCGCTGATACGGTCGTGCTGGTTGTTGCTCGCGCTGAACTGGCGGCTGCTGAGACTGACTCTCGCGTTGGGCAGGCCGCGAAATTGGGCGTTGAGCCGCAGGTTTTTCCGGTGGGTTACGTTGCTGAAACGGTGGCCGTTCGTAGGGCGGCGGCTCGTTGGCCACAGGCATCACCACCGAACCACGTTCGGGCGGCAAGGGATTGCTTGGTGCTGGCGTTTTGGGCTGCACCAACGGTTGAGTTGAGCGCTGGGTTTCATTGCGCCCAACATTAGCCTTGCGCCGCGACGGACGGGTTAGGTTGGCCTTGGCTTTTTCAGGGCTAGGCGGCGCTGGCGGGGCTTCGTTGCGCACCGCTGGACGTTGATTGGTAATTGGTTTGTTCGCTGGCGGTTGTTGGGCCGCTAAACGCATGGGCTGAGCAGGCAAGGCTGGTTGGTTTGGCACAGGATTAGTTGGACTACGCTTGATCGCCTCGCCTTGCTTGGGTAGCGAACGGGGCAGTGCAAATACATTGCCACGTCCGCGGCGGCGGGCATTCAAATCGTTCGTGCTAATTACCATGGATTGACGGCTGGCCCGCTCGACCCGTGGCGGTGCAACTTGGGCTGGCTCGGGTGGCATATCAGCGCGTAACGGGGCAGCGAGTGACACCAAAATCTTTTCAAGCCAACGCAATTCGGCCTGTGCATAGCTGGCATACAACGGATCTTTGCTCAGGGTGCGGGCCGCCAAGCCAGCCAAATGCAGCCAAGCCTCAAATTGGCTATACAACTGCTCAACAATCCCGCGCCCGCCTGGTTGGGCTTCGACCAAATACAAATGTTGTTCGCTAAGACAAGCTACCATGGCATCAGGCTGGCAGTGCAGCAATAATGGCAACACGCCCAGCAGGATTTCGCCCAAGCCAGCCCCTGCTTCTGGCGCAGCCAACCAGAGCGCTGGCGCATTCCACTGAAGCTGAATCGGCGGCTCGAACGGCACACGCCGAATGCTGCCATTATCAGCCACACTGCGCCGCGCCACAATTTCCTCGGTTGCCACCACACGGCCAATCGTCAACTCGATTTCGGCGCGTGCGCCATCGAGCGGGCGTTGGCCAAATTGCTCGCGCACCGCCACGCTACAGCGATGTTCAGCCAAGGTTGGCGCAACATCCTGCAAACGCAAACCCAACGAACCATCATCATTCCAGCCAATCACCCGCCCGCCGAGCACACTAGCGCCGCTAAATAACCGTCGCTCAACTGTCACTGAATCAAGTTCGGCCAAGAAGGTGCCTTCGTGATCAACAATCTGCACAGGCACATCGCTAATTGTAGTTGGATGCAGCGTGGCATAAATATCGCTGCGCTGTTGCAAATTGGCGACTGGTTGCCATGTTGGGCTATCGGGAAGTTGGGCTAGCTGATTGCGCTGCGTCAAACGCTCGACCAAATCGCTCACTTCCCAAGCGCTGATTTCGCTTTGTTGTAAGGGCCGTTCTTCGGCGGCGCAGCGCAAATGGCTACTACTGATGTAGTTGTTTTGGGTGGCCACGGGCAAGGCTGGCGGTACAGTTGGGGTGAGCAAGGCTGGTTGGGCCAAGGCGGTTTGCGCGGCAATCGATTGATCAGTCACCAAAACCACGGCGCGATGACCACTAGCCAATAAACTTGGCAGACTAGTCGCATTCACGCCACCCAACATCACTAAAACATGAGCTGGAGCCGCCGCCCGTGGCACCAAACTTAAGCCTTGGGCCGCGCCACGTTGGGCCAACATTGCCCGTTCTAAGCCATCGGGCGCATCAAGCTGCACGCTTAAACCTGCTTGACGCAACGCCAAGGCCAATTTCAAAGCTGCATCAACTGGCTGTGTGCCACCATGCCACAAGGCCCAAGTCAAGGGAATGCGGGCAGTATTGGCATACACCAGCGGCGGCAAGTGGTCGAATACTCGCGCTAGTAATTCATCAATCTCGGCAACTGGCGCTAAACTGGCATAGAGCGTCAATGGTCGGGCACGCGGGCGCAAGCGTTCGATCCGCCGCATCAACCAACGGCAATGGCCAAAGATTGTGCTGCTAGCTTGATCAAAGGCTGGCAACACCACTCCATTGAGGTGTGGCCAAATATTCGACCACCCACGATGGTGCGAACGCAACATCCGTTGATGCAAGGTAGTGGAGGTGGTCAAAATCAAACGCGGTGGGCTATGAGGTGGGCGGGTGCTTTGCTCAACGACTAAATGGGGAAAGCCACCACCGAGCAGGGCATCAATATTATTCGCCGTTTGCGCTAAATCGTGCAAGCTGGCAGCATCGGGAGCCAACAGCAACAAACTGCCTTGATTGGCGCTCACATGCTCGGCAGCCAACAGCAACAAACATGCTGGGCCAAGTGGCGCGGGTGCAACCAAGGCCAATCCCAAACCACGCCGCACGGTCGCCAATGCCTCAGCTTGCCAGGGCCAGCCCGTCTCGCCGAGCAAGGCCCGCCAAGCTACTGCCAACTCCGGAGCCAAAGGCAGCGGTTGGGTGCTAGCATCAGGCAAGGCTAATTCACCACTTCTTAAAAGAGGCGATCGGCTGCTTTGGGCGAAACGTTGGGCAATTTGCTGCAACACGTCGCCAATTGGTGTTGAGGCTGACGATATACTCATAGCACCATTTTAACATGATCCTGAACAATTGAGCGAGGGGTATTTAGGCTGATTTTAGAGGTTATGGTTTCTTGATTAAAAACCTACCCCCGCAGGATGTTGATCGATCCAAATCAACGCTATAAATACAAGGAGTCATGATGAATATTTTTCCAGAATCATGGAATACTATTAGCCGATGGTTGATTATTATTTCAGTAGGAATTATTATCCTGACAATTATTGTAAGTTTTCTAGAAGTGTTTATTCGTCGTAGGCGACTATTACGTTCAGGCATGGTTGATGTTGATCGGATGAGCGGAACTGAATTTGAGCATTTTCTTGGTTTAGTATTTCGCCAATATGGCTACCAAATTGAACATACTGGCAAATCTGGCGATTATGGAGCCGATTTAATCATCAAAAAAGATCAAAGCCGCACCGTCATTCAGGCCAAACGTTATACAAAAAATGTTGGAGTAAAAGCAATTCAAGAGGCTGTCGCTGCCAAAAAAGTCTATAACTGCCAAGGAGCGATTGTTATAACTAATAGCCACTATACAAAACAGGCCCAAGTTTTGGCTAAAGCAAATGACGTTGTGCTATGGGATCGCGAACGGCTGCTCAAAGTCATGCTAATGATCAAGCATCAACCAACAAATCAGTCTTAGAGCCGATAACGATATCGGATAACTAGCGGTATGCTTATTGCTGGAAAACAGATGCTGCCTACTTTGGTGCTGGAGACATGAAGGTAGGTCTGAGTGGTTGCGGAGAGCCGCTCGGGCGGCGGGCTGGGTTGGCCCGCCGAGTTGTTTAACCGATTGGCACGGGTTGTGTTGGTTGTATGTGCAGTATCGCCAACCAACCTTGCGAACGAATTAACGAAACAACGTGTGGTACAATAGCCATGCTGACGTTTGAATGAGCTACCTCGGCCCCTGTGGTCGAGGTTTTTGGTGTGTTATGCAACGAACTGATTTACGCAATATCGCAATTATTGCCCACGTTGACCACGGCAAGACGACCTTGGTTGATGCCATGTTGAAGCAAAGTCGGATTTTCCGTGAGAACCAACAAGTCGCTGAACGGGTGATGGACTCCAACGCCATCGAACGCGAACGTGGGATCACGATTATGGCCAAAAATACCGCTGTTGAATATAACGGCGTGCGGATTAATATTGTCGATACGCCAGGCCACGCCGATTTCGGTGGCGAGGTTGAGCGGGTTTTGAACATGGTCGATGGCGTGTTGCTGTTGGTCGATGCGGTTGAAGGCCCAATGCCCCAAACCAAGTTCGTGCTGCGCAAAGCTCTCGAACAAGGCCACCGCGCGATTGTTGTCGTCAACAAAGTCGATCGTCCTAGCGCTCGCCCTAATTATGTAGTCAACGAAACTTTCGATTTGTTCATCGACTTGGGCGCAAGCGAAGAACAAGCTGAATTTCCAATTGTTTATGCAAGCGGGATTGCCGGCACCGCTGGCCATGACCCCCACGCGATGCAAGATTCGCTGACCCCACTGTTTGAAACGATTTTGCAATATGTGCCCGCCCCCGATGTTGATGCCGATGGCCCGCCCCAATTGCTGGTCACTTCAACCATGTACGACGATTACAAAGGCAAAATCATTATTGGCCGTTTGAATAGCGGAACCATTCGCAAGGGTCAAGCGGTTGCCCACATCGCCTCAGGCAAAGATCCCAAGCCAGCCAAAGTGGTGCAAGTTTTCACCCACTACGGTATGGAACGGGTCGAAGTCGATGAAATCACTGCTGGTGATATCGTCGCCATGACTGGGATCAACGACGCTGGGATTGGCGATACGATTGCCGATAAAGATAACCCAGTTGCCTTGCCACCAATCAAGGTTGAAGAACCAACCGTTCAGATGACCTTTGGCGTGAATACCAGCCCTTTCAGCGGTCGCGAAGGCAAATTGGTAACCTCACGTAAAATTCGCGAACGCTTGTATGGCGAAACTGAGCGCGACGTGGCCTTGAAGGTCGAAGATACCGACAATGCCGATACCTTCCGCGTCAGTGGTCGCGGCGAGTTGCACTTGGCAATTTTGATCGAAAATATGCGGCGCGAAGGCTATGAGTTCCAAGTCTCGAAAGCCGAAGTGATTTATAAAGATGTTGATGGCACGCGCCACGAACCATATGAGTTGGTCGAAATCGAAGTTGATTCCGATTATCAAGGCTCGGTGGTCGAATTGATGGGCTTGCGCCGTGGTACCATGCGCGATATGCGGGTCAGCGATTCGGGCACTGTGCAATTTGTTTACCATGTGCCAACCCGTGGTTTGTTGGGCTTCCGCCAACAATTGCTCACCGCAACCCGTGGCACAGGTATTATGAACAGCTTGTTTGCTGGCTATCAACCCTACGCTGGCGATGTGCAAACCCGCCAATTTGGCTCGTTGGTTGCTTGGGAGCAAGGCGTAACTAGCAGCTATGGCTTATCGAGCGCCCAAGAACGCGGCCAATTGTTTGTTGGCTCAGGGGTTGATGTCTACGAAGGCATGGTCATTGGTCAGCACATTCGCGACGAAGACCTCGAAGTCAATGCCTGCAAGAAAAAGCAACTGACCAATATGCGTTCATCAGGTGCTGATGATGCGTTACGGCTCGATGTGCCGCGCAATATGTCGCTCGACGATTGTATTGAATACCTTGCCGACGATGAATTGTTGGAAGTAACCCCGCTGCATTTGCGGATTCGCAAGCGTTTGCTCAATACCGACGAACGCCGCCGCGACCGCAAATGGGCCAAAAATCGCTAAATTTCATTAGTACTCAACTCCTTTGCTCAGTTCTTTGGGCAAGGGAGTTGTTTTTAATCGGGGATGGGTTGTTGGGGATCGAGGATCAGAATTTAACGCAGAGGTGTGAGGCTATCGCCTGAAGGCTATTGGCTATCGGGGATGGTTTGGAATAATCAAAACCTAATCTGATCCCTAGCCCCTGACCCCTGACCCCCGATCCCTCGTTCTATATTCTTGGTTTATAATAGCGATCTATTGACAATTAACTAGACACAGCCAACTGTGGAGGTTTACCAGGTGCAAACGTATTTGTTTTCGGCAGAAGTTGTTTTGGGAATTGCTTTGATTACGTTGGTGCTTTTGCAAGCCAAAGGCAATAGCGCGAGCGTTTTGGGTGGCCGCAACACCTCAGCCACCTATCGCACCCGCCGCGGCGTTGAAAAGACCCTTTTTAATGTAACGATTGTGATCGCCAGCGTGTTAATTATTTTAGCACTCGTGCATCCCTTCTTATTAACAGTATAAGCGTATGGTTCGACGTATTCGTTGGCAAATTGGAGCCACGTTGGTTTGTGCTAGTCTGGTTTTGTTGTTGTTGGCGCACCTCGCGCTAGCAACAACAGCAGGCGGCGAGGCAGGCGTTGGCGGGGTTTATCGCGAGGCTTTGGTTGGCGAGGTCAACGATCTCAACCCATTGCGTGGTAGTGCCCAAACCCGTGCCGAGGCCGATTTAAGCGCTTTGTTGTTTGAAGGCTTGACCCGCGTTGAGGCAACTGGCGTGGTCGTGCCTGATCTCGCCGAAAATTGGCAGGTCAGCAACAACAATCTGGTTTATACCATGACTTTGCGCACTGATGTGCGCTGGCACGATGCCACACCTTTTTCGGCAAACGATGTGATCTGGACGATCGACTGGATCAAAAGCCCACAATTTAATGGCGATCCCAGCCTCAAGTTGGCTTGGCAAAATATCGCCGTCACGGCGTTGAATCCGCAAACTGTGCGTTTCAATTTGCCAGTTGCGTTTGCGCCCTTCCTCAATCAACTGACTGTGCCAATTCTGCCAGCGCATCTGTTACGCAATGCCACGCCCGACCAATGGCAAGCCTGGAATCAGCAACCAGTTGGTACTGGCAGTTTTCGCTTTGGTCAACGCGATGGCAATTTAATCGAGCTATTGGCTAACACCGATTATCGCCCAAATATTCCCAATAGTCGCCCCAACTTGGAGCGGCTGGAGTTTCGGCTTTATTCAACCATGGAAGCTGCTCACGAAGCGCTGCGCCGTGATTTGGTCGATGCCTTCGCCTACGATGTGACTGAACAAGGCGAATTACCGTTGCCGATTGGCTATCGCCAGGTACGTGCGCCCTTGGCCGATTATGTGGTCTTGACGATTAATTTGCGTCGTCCGCCGCTTGATGATTTACGAGTGCGCCAAGCCATCGATTATGCAGTTGACCCAGCTACGCTGATTACCGAAGTATTGCAAAATCGTGCGTTGCCTTTGAATTCGCCAATTTTGCCTTCGTCGTGGGCGGTTGCTGAAGGCTTGACAGGCTATATTGATGATGCTGAGCAGAGTCGCGCCAATGGTTTGCTTGATCAAGCAGGCTGGCAGCGTGATGAGCAAGGTTGGCGGCGTAAAGCGGGCCAATTGTTGCGCTTCGATTTGGTCAGCGCCAATAGCCCCGAACGTAGCGCCATCGCCGAACGCATTCAAGCCCAATTAGCCACGGTCGGCATTTCAAGCAGCTTGCAATTGGTTCCGAGCAGCAATTTGCAAGATACGCTCAGCCAACATACCTTCGATTTGGCAATTCATGGTTGGTCGAATTTAGGTAGCGACCCTGATGTTTATGAGCTATGGCATTCGTCGCAGGTCAACGCCGCCAACTTTGCTGGCCTCGAAGACCCAGCAATTGATGACTTGTTGGTGCGTGCTCGCCAAACTACCAGCCAAGAAACCCGCCGCGAATTGTATGCTGAGTTTCAGGCCAAATGGCTGGCACTCGCACCCTCGGTGATGCTCTATCAGCCTTTGTTGGAGCAGCAGGTTGGGCCATCAATCGAGGTGCTCGGTCTGGCTCCAATCAACCAACAAGCCGAAGTGCTCTATCGCCATAGCGATCGCTTCCGGCGCATTGCCAATTGGTATCAAGTATCCACCCGTCAAGTCTTGCCCAACTTCCGAAATGAACCACAAAACGAACGCCCACGCTAATTAGCGGGGCGTTGCGGCTTTTTAGGGTTGTTGATGAGAAAGGATCAGCCAAATGACTACCCAAACGCTCCCACACTGGGATCTTTCAGTTGTCTACCCCAGCCTCGACTCGCCTGAATTTGCCGAAGGCTTTCAACGAATCAAGCAACAAGTGAGCGATCTCAAAAGCCTGTTTGATCAAGCTGCTATCCAACGTAGTGAAACCCAAGTGCTTGATTCAGCCACCATCGCGACCTTTGAAACCGTAACCAAGGCCTTCAACCAAACCCAAGATGCGATGATGACCAATTTTAGCTATGTGATGGGCTTTGTCGCCACCGACACCCGTGATACGCTAGCCCAAGCGCGGTTTAGCGAAATGCAACAATTGGGCATGCAACTGCAACAGTTGGGGCTGCGCTGGGTGGCTTGGATTGGTGGCTTGGATATTGAGCAATTGATTGCCCAATCAAGCTTGGCCGCTGAGCATGCCTTTATTTTGCACAAAACCAAGCAAGAGGCTTTGCACTTGATGTCGCCTGCGGAAGAAGTGTTGGCGGTCGAACTCAATTTGAGCGGTGGCAGCGCTTGGAGCAAATTGCACACGGTGGTTAGCTCGCAGCTTAGTGTGCCAGTGACGCTTGATGGCGAAACCAAGCATATGCCGATGAGTATGGTCCGCAACTTGGCGTTTGATCCAAATCGTGAAGTTCGCCGTAGCGCTTATGAGGCTGAATTGGCTGGCTGGAAGACCGTCGAAACGCCCATGGCTGCGGCAATTAACAGCATCAAAGGTCAAGTTAACACCTTGGCAGGCCATCGTGGTTGGGCTACCGCTTTGGATGAGGCACTAGCGGATAACAATATTGATCGCCAAACCCTCGATGCAATGCTAACCGCCGCCCGTGAAACCTTCCCAGATTTTCGGCGCTACTTGCAGGCCAAAGCACGGTTGGTGGGCAGCGAACGTTTGGCATGGTTCGATCTCTTCGCACCAATTGGCAGCGATGTGAGCACCTGGGAATACGCCGAATCAGAAGCTTTTATTTTGGAGCATTTTGGCAGCTATTCGCAACGCTTACGCGATTATGCTGCTCGCGCCTTCGACGAAAACTGGATCGATGCTGAGCCACGGGCTGGCAAACGTGATGGAGCATTCTGTATGCGTTTGGTTGGCGATCAATCACGCATTTTGAGCAACTATAAGCCCTCGTTTGCTGGAATGCGCACCCTTGCACATGAGTTAGGTCACGGCTATCATAACCTTAACTTAGCTGAAACAACGCCGTTGCAGCGCCAAATTCCGATGACCTTGGCGGAAACTGCCAGCATCTTCTGCGAAACGATTGTGCGCAATGCCGCTTTGGCTAAGGCTGATGCTGCTACTCAGTTGGCGATCATCGAATCGTCGTTGCAAAATAGCTGCCAGTTGGTCGTCGATATCAGCAGCCGTTTTATTTTCGAGCAAAGCCTGTTCGAAGCCCGTCAAGCACGCGAGCTAAGCGTGCAGGAAATTAATCAGCTGATGCTCAAAGCTCAAGCTGAAACCTATGGCGATGGCTTGGACGAACAGTACTATCATCCATATATGTGGGCAGTCAAAGGCCATTACTACAGCCCTGAACGCTCATTTTACAATTATCCCTATATGTTTGGCTTGTTGTTTGGCTTGGGCTTGTATGCCCAGTATGTGGCATCACCCGACGAGTTTCGCGCCAAATACGATGATTTATTGGCGGCTTCGGGCAAGCATGACGCAGCAACCTTGGCCGAACGCTTTGGGATTGATATTCGGACCCCCGATTTTTGGCGGGCAAGTTTGGCCATCATCAAGGCCGATATTGACCGTTTCGTTGAGCTAAGCGAGCAGTTGTTGGATACCGCTGCCCACTAAACGAAGCCAGCGTCCGCCAATGCACAAGGAGTTTTAGCTATGCAACGCAGGTTTGTGCTATTGGTACTTTTGCTGGTGCTCGTTGGATGTGGCGGAGCGGAAGCGCCCAAGGCCAAAATTATTGCGCTGTTGTTGCCAGAGCAAACCACCAAACGCTATGAAACAGTGGATCGCCCATGGTTCGAGCGCGAGATGAATTTGCTCTGCAATGATTGTCAGGTGTTGTACTACAACGCCCAAAACAATCCAACCTTGCAACAACAGCAAGCCGAAGAGGCGATCAAGGCTGGCGCACGGGTGTTGGTGCTTGATCCAGTTGATTCGGTCGATGCTCGCACGATTGCTGATCATGCTGCTGAGCAATCGATTCCAGTTGTGGCCTATGATCGGCTGATTCTTAACTCACCTGGAGTTACGGCCTATATCTCGTTTGATAACCAAAAAATCGGCGAATTACAAGCCGAAAGTTTGATTGCAGGCCTTGCAGCGCGTGGCTTGAGTAATCCCAAAATTCTGCTACTTCACGGCTCGTTGAGCGATAACAATGCCAGCGAGTACAAGCGTGGAGCCAAAAAGGTCTTTGATCCATTAGTGACTGCTGGCAAATTGACGATTATTGGCGAGTTTGATACGCCCGATTGGAAGCCCGCCGAGGCGCAGCAATACGTTGAACGTATGCTAGCATCTGGCGATCAGATCGACGGGATTTATGCGGCCAACGATGGTACGGCTGGCGGTGCTCTCGCCGCTGTGCAAGCAGCCAAGCTTGAGCCATTGCCCTTGATTACGGGCCAAGACGCTGAACTCACCGCCGTGCAACGGATCATTACTGGTGAGCAGCATATGACGGTATATAAGGCAATTCGGCCTCAAGCCGAGGCGGCTGCCAAAATCGCTCATGCCTTGATGGTTGGACAGCCCATCCCAACCAACTTGGTCAACAATCGCACGGTTGCCAATGGGATTATGGATGTCCCAGCGATTTTGCTCAATCCAGTTGTGGTCACCAAAGCCACGGTCAAAGATACAATTGTTAGCGACAATTTTTGGTCGCCGCAACAACTTTGTCCGGTCAAATTAGTACCCGCTTGTGAAGCAGTAGGCATCAAGCCCTAAACGACAATCAGCATCATACTACAACACCCGATCTGCCTGTGCGGTCGGGTGTTTTTGCGAGGAAATAGCAATGTCAACCCGTTTACGTCGCGGTTTGGAGTTTGGCCTTGGCCTGATTATCTTAATCGGCTTGATTTGGTTCAACAATCTGCCCAGTACCGATCAATCGCCCAGCCTAACCCCCACTGCAACCATTGAAATCAGTTCGCGGGGCTTGCCATCGAGTACACCGCAGCAAGCCACCAGCCGACCACGCCAAACTGCTGTGGCAACCGCCAAACCAACCAACCGACCCCGTCAGACGGCCATACCAACCGCCAAACCGACCACCCGACCACGGCCAAGCCCGACGATTGCGCCCACCGCCCGAGCTACCCGCACGCCTGAGCGCGATTCAGCTGGATTACGCTATGTGGCGTTTGGCGATTTACCAATTCAAGCCCAAGATACAATTCGCTTGATCGAGCAGGGCGGGCCGTTTCCCTATAGCAAAGATGGAGCAATTTTCAACAATCGTGAGCAAATTTTGCCGAGCAAACCACGTGGCTACTATCGAGAATATACCGTTGAAACGCCTGGCTCAGCCGATCGCGGGGCACGCCGAATTGTGGCTGGCGATAGTGGCGAGTTGTATTACACCGACGATCATTATGCAAGTTTTCGGAGAGTACGCCAATGAAATTGAATAATCTAGCCCGTGATCCCGCTCAATCGGGTTTGTATCGGGTACAAGCCTCGCATATCGCCCGTTTGTTGATGGGCGTACAACACCATCAACTCCACATTATCGAGCTTGATGGCCGTGAAATTAGTAGCAAGGCCGATTTGCTGCATGCCTGTGGTCAGGCGCTCCAATTTCCCAGCTATGTTGGCCATAATTGGGATGCGCTCGAAGAAGCGTTAAATGATTTAAGCTGGTTGGAAACAACAGGTCTGATTATTATTTTCTATGAGGCCAACCAATTGTGCCGCCATGATCACGGCGCTTGGCAAATTTTTTGCGAAATCGCTCAAAGCTGTGTTGAGCAATGGCGCAGTCGAGGTCAGGTGTGGAGCATTTGGTTTAGCGGTATGGAATATAGCCAGCCAGAATTACTCGATTTGGCCGAAGTTTTGGATGAGCCAAATCTCCAAGCCTAGCGCGTTGGATAGTTACCCAACGCGCTCAATATCACCAAACTTATTTGATTACAAAGCTGGTTGTAGCAGTTTGGCCTGTGCTGAAGCTGGCCCGCACATCATTGCGCCGCCCGCTTGATTGGCTGCCAACTTTGAACTGAATCGTGGCAATGCCGCTGCTATCAGTCAAGCCAATTAGCGATTGGGTTCCGCTGGCCAAATCGATTTCGACTGTGGCAGTTGCCCCGCTCTTAGGTTTGGTACTGATCGTCAAGCGCACGCAGACCGTTTGAGTTGCATTGCTAGCGATTTCGGGATAGACCACCCAAGCCTGTGCGCCTTCGGCGACAGTTGGCGCGTTCATGGTGCAGTTGGCGGTAGTTGGTGGTGAAGTGGTTGGCGGGGCAGTTGGTGGGGTTGTTCCGCGCACCTCTTTGCCGAGCAAGCCCAACAATACCTTGAAATTATTGGGATTATTGGGATGCCACTCGAAGCGGGCACGCTCAAACCATTGAGTTTCGACCAAATCGCCGCTGCTGTTACGCTCCATTTTTGGCTCAGTCAAGGGCAAGCCAAACAATTGCAACGAACGGGCATAAGCATCCAAGCCATCAATTTTCAAGCCATTTGCTTGCCAATAGCTTTTGAAACCAATCCCATTGCCTTGATCACAGACATTGTGCCCAGTTTCTTTGAACCACAAACACCCAGCCTTTGGCCCAGATTCTGCTGGATCAGGTTGGCGGCCCAGTTGAGCTAAGCGATCTTTGCCCAATAAGCCCAGCAAAACCTCGTAGGGTGTGCCAGTATTTTCCGGATGCAACTCAAAACGATTGCGCTCCATCCATTGGGTGCGATAGACTTTGCCAGTTTCGCGGTTTTGCTCGCGATTGACCGTGGTGATTGGATAGCCAAAAACGGGCAGACCACCATTGGCTTCCCAATAATCGCTAAATGGGTCGCTCAAACAGTGGGGGCTTTGATCTTCGGGGAAGCAAACTTCATGGGCTGAGGCCGCTTTGGGCCAAAGGGTTAACCCCAGCAATAACCCTAAAATCAGCATGACACGTTTTGACATATCAATCACCTTCCTATCTTACAATTACATGGTAAACATTTGGAAATGATATAGATTAAGCAAGTTTAGCTGGCCACCCTAACAGCAGCCAGCCTCACTGGAAACCAAGCGCATGGCGGATCAAAGAGCGCAGTAGCTCAACGATCGCAGACAACTGTTACAAACTAGAAGACTTGCGTGAATGGTGGGACTTTGAGGGCCATGTCTTTGCCGAGCAACATGCGCACGGCATCGGCACCTGGGTAATCGACTGGGCCGATGAAGCCTGCGCCGCCTTGTAAGAAAGGCCCAAGCGTTGGCACTGCATCGGAAACGTTGTAGTAGATTGGGGCGGGCAAGGTATTTGGATTTGGCAAATAGCCACCAAGCTCGCGGGTGATTGCCAAGTGTTCAGCTTCGGTTGCGGCATGCTGGGCGGTTGTGGCGGCGATGCGTGGTTCGCCAAGCTCAGCAAAACGCCGAGTTGCTGCCAAATATGCGCCAGTAAAGGCCGTTTCAGCTGCCATAAAGGTATTGGTGTTGACCCCAAAATCGCTCAAGAACTTGGCTGGAACATAGAACTTATCGGTCAGCGCCTTACCACCGAAGCCTTCGACAACCTCAAGGTGATGCAATTCTGAGCTAAGCGCATACTTCAAATACAATAATTCTGCTTCGGATAGCCCAAATGGATTGCCCTTGATCGTGTTGTAATACGAGGTGATTGCCAGACGTTCAGCGGTAGCGGCTAACGACACAATCGTCAGTGGCGTATCTTTGGCATCATGGGCTTGAGCGTTGTAATCGGCTGCTGAAACATCATGCAGACCGAACATTGATGCAAAACTTGCGACCGCAATTCCACCACCGACACCTTTCAAGAATCCGCGTCGTGACATGTTCATACGTTGCCCCTCCTAACAAGAAGTATGTTCAAACATCAATAATATGTATGATGTTCTTGTGTAGATATTCGCAACCTATCCCATTATGGATGTATTAATCATCTCACCCTTTGGGGGGATATTTTGCTCTATGCTCAAATCAAGCCCCATGCTATACTGACTGATGGATGATGTTGTCACGGAGATGATCCATGGAACAAGAAGCCAAATACCGCGCAACGCAACCGATTCGCCCCAAACAACTTGAAGCCATCAATATCGCACCGTGTAGCCTTGGCGAGCGGGTAACCGTCGAAATTCGCGATAGCATTTTGGATACCGCCAGCCGCCAACTCGATCAACAGCGCTACACGCTACGCATCCGCCGGATTGACCAACAATTATGGCTAACCTTGAAACTGCCGGGTAAAGTTAAAGGTGCTGTCCATCAACGCCAAGAATTTGAGCATGAAATTACGCCGAATGTGCGCGATCATCCTGAATTGTGGCCCAGCGAGATTCGCGAGCCGCTTCAGGCAGTAATTGGCGACGAGCCATTATCGCCAATGCTGACTGTGCGCAATCGACGACGACTCTGGCGGATCGAGCGCGATGGCCAAGAGATTGCCGAATTGGCGCTTGATCGTGGCTCGTTGGTCAGTGGTGAGCGTTCGTTGCCGTTCCATGAGATCGAAATCGAACTCAAAGGCGTGGGCACTGCTGCCGATTTGGCGGTGTTGGCCTCAATTTACACCACCCAACTGCCGCTAGAGCCAGAAACCCGCTCCAAGAGCCAGCGCGGAATGCTGCTCTTGAACCATGCCGAGCATCTCGACCAACTCAAGAAAGCGGTTGATCGCACCCCAATGGAACCAACCAACAATTTGGCCGAGGCTGGGCGCTCAATTTTGGCCAAACATGTGCTGAAATTACATAAAGCTTGGCCAATCGCGGTAGTTGGCGATGATGCTGAAGGTGTGCATCAGATGCGCGTGGCAACTCGTCGCTTGCGTACAATTTTGGCAATTTTGGGCGAAACCCTCTACGAACCAGAAATTGTTGCCAAATTACGGCGGGGTTTGCGCCAATGGGCCAGTATGTTAGGCGCTGTGCGCGATGCCGATGTCTTTTTGGGTAAGCTCGACGATCATCGCGCCGACTTGCCTGAGGAAGAACAAGCAGGCTATACACCCTTGATCGAGTCGATCAGCCAGCAGCGTGATGCGGCGCGGGTTGAATTATTGAGCTTTTTGGAAAGCCGCAAAGCCAGCAAATTTGCCCAGCGCTTGACCGATTTTGTGCTCACTGCAGGCGTTGGAGTGCGTGAAGCCGATACGAGCGAAGGTCGGGTTGAGCGCAGTTTGGTGCGCCATTGGGTTGGTAGCACGGTTTGGAGCCACTACGAGCGCATTCGTGCCTACGACGTGATCTTAAATGATGCGCCAGTTGAGAGTTTGCACCGCCTGCGAATTGAAATTAAACATCTGCGCTACACCCTTGAGCTATTTAGCGCCGCCTTGGCCGAAGAACATGAATCGCTGCTTGAGCAATTAGTTACCGCCCAAGATTATCTGGGCGATTTGCAGGATGCCGAGGTAGCATTGGCCGTGGTTGAGCAGGCCTTGACCGAAAATTCTGAAAACAGCGCTTTATTGGCCTATCAAGCCTCCAAGCAGCAAGAGCATGATCAGCTTCAGTTGAATGCGCCCAAAGTGCTGCGCCCGTTGTTTGATCTGCCTTTCCGACGGCGTTTGGCCTCGATTCTTTCAAAATTGTAAGTTCAGAGGTCAGGGATCAGTCGTTAGGGGTCAGGCCAAAATCTGCTCCTTAACGACTGATCGTAAATTCTTCTAGCCCAATGCAGCGAGTCAAAAAAATTACTGGCAAACTTCCTAGCCCCTGATCCCTAGTCTCTAGTCCCTTAACTTATGCGCTGATAACCTCGCACATAATCAATTTCGAATTGCTGTGGATAGTGGGCGATGCTTGGTTGACGCTGAGGCAAATCATAGATGCCTAGCATAAATTGCATCGGATAATTGGGCGATTGCTGAATTGTGCGCAATTTACGGTTATCAAGATAAATATCGATTTGGCTAGGTGTCCATTCGGCGGCGTAAATATGATAATCGCTCACATTGATCGCCACTTCATCCTCAAAAAACTCGTCAGTTAGCTGCGAATCGCCCCAAGGATGTACCCCATAACCTAGTTTTAAGCCCTCAGTGCCAATGTTCCAACCTTTGATCTCCATAATTGCCAGCTCGCCGGAATATTCGGGCTGATCTTCGAAGCCGATCATCCACAAGGCCACGACATTATTTGGGCCAATTGTGGCTTTGGCTCGCATTTCAAAATAACCATACTGCGGGGTGTAGGTGCGAATTGAAGCTTGTAACTCTCGCACTACACAAGCTTGATTAAAGCGATGTTGACCATATGGACTGTCCAAGGCTCCGCCAAAAACGCCAGTTTGCAACGACGAGCAGCGGGTTTGGCCATCAAATTCGGGACACCACGCTGCTTGATCAGCCTGAATTTCGAGGATCAGGTGCTGGTTGGCAAGCTGATAACGAGGAGTTGAGCGCTCACGCGAACTCCATTGCGGCAGGTAATATGCCAGCCACTTAGTTTGATCAAGCTGCTCGGTAGCAAATTCATCCTGAAAGTCTAGGCGATAGCCTGGTTTTTCGAGCGGGTTGGCGGGCATTGCAACAGCTAAATCCATGGTCGCGACATCCTTTGCTCACAGCATGTTTGTGCTATTGTAGGCTGCTTTGATCATTTTGTTAAGCTACAAGCGGTGGTTCATGCTATACTCGCGCTGATGGTTCTCAGTGTGAGGAACGCCGATGCATCGTTCATATCATCGTTGGCATAGTTCAGCGCTTGGCCGCGACATGGAGTTGTTGTTGTTTGGCCATCATGGCGCACCTGTCTTGGTTTTCCCCACTTCAATGGGGCGTTTTTTTGAGTTTGAAGATCGGGGCATGACCCGCATTTTGTCCGAGCACCTTGAGCGTGGTTGGCTGCAACTGATTTGTGTTGATAGCGTTGATGCCGAAAGTTGGTATTGTAAATGGGCGCATCCCAGCGGACGAGTTGGCCGCCATCTGCAATATGAGCAGTATTTGATCGGCGAAGTTGTGCCTTGGCTACGTAATTTCAATCAAAATCAATTTTTGATGAGCGTTGGCTGTTCGTTCGGGGCGTTTCATGCGGTGAATATTGCCTTGCGCCACCCCCAGCTGTTTCGGCGCTGTTTAGGCTTGAGTGGTCGCTACAATATGCGCTCATTTATGGATGGCTACAGCGATGAGCAGGTCTATTTCAATACACCCACCGATTACACTGCTAATTTGAATGATGCGGCGCAACTTGCCCATTTGCGCCAACTCGATATTATTTTGGCGATTGGTCGCGACGACCCCAGCTACCAAAGCAACGAAGTGCTCTCCAGCAATTTATGGAATCATGGGGTAGGCAATGCGCTGCGGGTTTGGGATGGCTGGGCTCACGATTGGCCATATTGGGAGCAAATGCTGCCTAAATATATTCAAGGCCACGATTAATGTGAGGCTTGGCTCTGAATTGGCTCAGGCACAGCCAACCCATGGGCTTGCAACTGCTTAGCGTAGGTCAACAGCACTCGATCAAACACCCGTTGCTGATCAAACTCACGCTGCGCCACCCGCCGCGTCAGTCGAGCAAAGGCCTCACGCAGCACTCGATCGTCGATCATGCGGCCAAGGCTATGGGCTAAGGCCGCTGCATCGCGTACTGGCACTAACATGCCGTTGAGGCTATGCACCACGGTTTCGCGACAGCCGCGAATATCGCTAGCAACTACCGGCACACCCATTGCGGTCGCTTCCATCGGCGCACGCGGAAAGCCCTCGCGATATGAAGGATGGGCCAAAACATCCATCAATCGATAGAGCACTGGCATATCACGGCGCATACCTGCAAAGTGGGTGCGTTCAGCAATGCCATATTTAGCAGCGGTGGCAGCGGTCAGGCCATCAGCTTTGTTGGGTTCTTCGGGGCCAACCACCAGCAAATACAAATTGGGGCGGGTTGCCATAAGTTGTTGGCAAGCCTGAAACAATTCGTGATAGCCCTTTTCGGCAACCAAACGCCCAACTGCTCCAATCACTTGGGCATCAGCGGGGATGCCCAAATCTTGGCGGGCGGCTTG
Source organism: Herpetosiphon gulosus (assembly GCF_039545135.1). NCBI lineage: Bacteria > Bacillati > Chloroflexota > Chloroflexia > Herpetosiphonales > Herpetosiphonaceae > Herpetosiphon > Herpetosiphon gulosus. The sequence goes on from NZ_BAABRU010000010.1 coordinate 162,845, forward strand.
AATGTCGGCTTGGCTCACGGCCCGTCGATCAAACATTTGTAAATTGATGCCATTGCCTAAAAAGCTAATTTGCTCTGGCCGCGCAATCTTGAGCGCAAGGGCTGCGTTGAGATCTTCGCGGTTTTGCGAAAGAATCGCATGTGAACAACGAGCAGCGATTTTTTCCATGGCAATGTAGAAGCGCCGCTGATTGACGCTCGAATGTTCATGAAAATAAAACCCATGAATTGTGTTGATAATAATTGGCACGCCAGCAATTCGTGCTGCTAGCTGGCCAAGCAAACCAGGCTTAGGATTATGCGTATGCACAATCGTTGGTTTGAGTTCGCGAAATAAACGCACTAATTGACTTAACGCCAATAAATCGCGGTTTGGGGTAACTGCACGTGGCATCTTGATCACATCGACCGGAATTCCAGCGGCCTCAACCTCGGCGCGATAGGGGCCATCGCTGGCAACTCCACGCACCTGATAGCCTGCATGCTGAATTGCCTGCAACTGTTCGAGCAGTAAAAAGCGCAAGCCCATATCGGCAGTTGCAATATGCAGCACTAAAGGTTGATTCATAGCCGTTCCTCGCGATCAAGATAGATCCGTTGCCAGAGTTCGATGTTCAGTAGTAACCATAATACGGTATCTGCGGTTTCTTTGCCATCGCGGTGAGCTTGATAGATGCGTTGGACTTCGTGCGGATTGAACAAACCACGGATTAGCGTGCGTTGATCAAACAATATTTCGGCTGTCCAGTTGCTTAGTGCTCCACGAAACCACGGGTCGGTTGGCACAGCAAAGCCATGTTTCGGTTTGCGCAAAGTGCGTTGCGGCAGCATTTCGCCAAAGGCTTGGCGGAGCAACCACTTGGTTTTTGTACCACGCAGTTTAAGCGTTGGCGGCAAATTCATCGTCCATTCCACCAAGGTATGATCAAGAAATGGAACACGCGCCTCGAGACTAGCAGCCATCGAAGCCTTATCAACTTTTTCCAAATAGGTATCTGGTAGCCATGTTTGCAAATCCGCCAAGCCCATATTAGTTAATGCGGCACCGCTGCGGGGATACACATGGTCATAGATTTGCTCAGGTGCATAATCCGCCAGCGCAGCACTGATTTGTGGTTGCAACAAACGTTGGCGCTGTTGCAGATCGGCAATCGTGAGCCATGCAGCATAGCGCCGCCCTGGATCACGCTGATCTAAAGTGCGAATTGCCTGTTTCAAGCGGCGATTACGCGGCAATTGGCGAATCAGCGCGGCAATTGCGTTGCGCCCAGGCAAATACTGCGCCATCCGAGCGATCAATTCGGCTTGATAGCGCCGATAACCGGCCCATTGTTCATCACTACCCTCGCCCGTCAGCACCACTTTGACATGTTCGCGAGCAAAACGTGAAACAAGGTATACTGGCAGTCCAGCCGCATCACCAAATGGCTCGTCGTAGTGATAAACCAAGGTTTGCAAGGCTCCAACCAAATCACTAGCATTCAGGCGCAGTTCATGATGCCTAGTGCCAAAATGCTGGGCGACTAAAGCCGCATCGGGCAATTCGTTGAAGCCTGCATGCTCAAAACCCACGCTAAATGTGTTGATTGGGGCTGCTCCCAAGCGCTGCATCAATCCCACGATAATACTTGAATCAAGCCCACCACTAAGAAATGCGCCTAACGGTACATCACTGATTAATTGTAAACGCACTGCTTCGCGCAAACGACTATAGCATTCAGCGGCGGCTTCGGCGGGCGCAAGCGCAATCGGATGCGACTGCAATTGCCAATAGCGGTGGGTTTGCATGGTGCGACTGGCAATATCCCACGTCAATATATGGGCTGGCTCAACTTTATAAATGCCTTGGAGCATGGTTTGGGGTGCGAGGCTATGGCCAAAACTCAGATAATTGGCCAAGCCTTGCAGATTGATTTGGCGCGGCACTGCTGGATGGGCCAAAATCGCTTTGATTTCCGAGCCAAACACCAAACGCTGGGTATCGGCATACCAATAGAGTGGCTTGATCCCCAAACGATCACGCACCAGCGTCAGGCGTTGAGCTTGCTGCTGCCAAATCGCCAAGGCAAACATGCCATTCAAGCGTTGCACACAGCCTGCAATGCCCCATTGCTCAATCCCACGCACAATCACTTCGGTATCGCTGTTGGTATCAAAGTTTTGGCCGAGTTGCTGCAATTGCTGGCGCAAAGCCTGAAAATTATAAATTTCGCCGTTGAACACCAAGGCTAAATCGCCGTCACGACTAAACATCGGCTGATCGCCACTGGTTAGGTCGATAATTGCCAAGCGCCGCATGCCCAGCGCCACCTGATCAACGCAAAAAAAGCCAGCACTATCCGGCCCGCGATGACGAATCGCTTCGGTTTGCTGCTCAAGAATTGGGACTTGCGCCGTGCCATACCATTCGAGATGGCCCGTAATGCCACACATACAACGCTCCAAATGAGAGTAATGGTGATTGAACAATGCTGGAGCAAAAATTAATGAAACCCTTCTCATTAATCAGAGAAGGGTAAAGGTTTTGATAGTCCCCTCACCCCCAGCCCCTCTCCCGCCGCAGTGGGAGAGGGGTTTCCACCCTTCATGCTATGGTGCTTCCCTCGCCTCGCTCGGCGGGAGAGGGGGCTAGGGGGTGAGGGCATGCCAATCGGCTGCGAATTTCACCCAATTATGGTTAAAAACCTACCCTTGAAGGGAGCTAGGGGATGAGAGAATCTGAACCTATCCTTAATAGCGGGCGTAGCGTTCGCGTTCAAGTTTGGCGTTGGTCAAAATGACCCCCACGATGTGAGCATTGACTCGTTGCAACAACGCTACGGCTTCGCGAGCACTGTCGCGGCGGGTTTTGCCAGCCTTAGTCACCAGTACCACCCCATCAACTTTGGTGGCCAACAAGGCTGCATCGCTGGCTGCTAAAACGGGCGGTGCATCGATCAACACAATATCGGCTTGCTGTTTCAGGTCGCGCAACACGCTATCCAAACGTTTGGAGCTAAGCAAATCGGCGGGGCTGGGCGGCGTTTCGCCAGCAGGCAAAATCTGTAGGCCATCGATCTCGGTTTTGAGAATTGGTAAGGCGCTGTTTTGGTTCATGGCTTGGCTCAGGCCACGCTCATTGCTCACCCCAAACAGGCTATGCAAACTTGGGCGGCGCAAATCGCAATCGAGCACAATTACCCGTTGCTCGGCTTGGGCAAAGGTTACGGCCAAATTGGCGAGGGCGCTGCTTTTATCTTCATCGGGCACGCTGCTGGTCACCAAAATCGTGTGCAGCTTACGCTCAATCGACGAAAATTGAATATTGGTGCGCAAAGTGCGGTAGGCTTCGGCGGCGGCGGCCCGTGGATCGCGCAACGTAATTAAATCTAATGCCACAATAACTACCTCTAGCTAGTTGGTTGGTTCAGGCCGACGCTTAGTGTTCAGGAATCGTGCCCAAGGTTGGTAGGCCAGTCCAGCGTTCAATATCGTTGTTGGATTTAATTCGATCGTCGAAATATTCCAAGGCAAATGCCACCAAAATACCGATAATCCCACCCAAAATACCGCCCGCCAGCACGTTGATTTTGGTTTTGGGCGAGGCTAATTCAAGATATTTGGCTGGTTGCTGCACCCGAATATTAATTGCATCGGTGCTCAAACGCAGCGCATTCAAGCCAGCAACTTCACTTTTGAGCGTCTCACCCAAGGCATCGGCCAATTCAACCGCTTTTTTAGCATCGGGATAATCGACGTTGATCGTCAGCAGCAATTGATCGGGCTGCGGCTGAATCGCAATATATTTGCGCAAATAATCAGGCGTGCGATCAAGTTGCAATTGGTTGCTAATTTCTTGCAAACGGGCATCGGTCAATTGGCCAGGCCAGTTGCCCATGACACTCGGCAGTTGCATGGTTAAGCCTTGATCGTAGCGACTGGTGATCACGTTATAGGTGGTTTGGGCGCGATACAAAGGCGTTTGCAATTTGCTAAAGCCATAAGCAGCACCTGCGCTGGCAAAACCAATTAGCACAATCACCCACCAACGCCGTAGCAACATCGCCAGATAATCTTGAGGTCGAAGCATTACGACTCCTTTGGAATAGCTACGAGCACTGGCACATTCAGCTGAGCCAAATCGCTCTGTTCGCGCACGGTGCGATCGAGATAGTGGCGCAAGAAGGCCAAACCAAGCCCCGCCACCAATGCCAACACCAAGCGCAAAGCCAAGCGCGTAATTGGTTGCGGCCAACGACTTAATGCACTAGCAGTGGTTGGCAGTTCGAGCGTTTCGACCGCCAACGTGCCCCATTGAGCGCGATTCCACCATTGCAAGCCTTGCTCATCGAGCACCGCAATGCTGCCGGCTGCAATCGCCGTAGCCTGCTCAGCAGTATCAGCATCGACAATAATTGTTGCGATCCGATGCTCCTGCTCAACTGCGGTGATCATGCCTTTGACTGCACCAGCATCAAGCTGAATATTGCGATTGCTGGCGATCCAGGTGCTGATGGCTTGGGCAAAGGCTTCGGTGCGTACAACACTCGGCAAATCATCAACAATAAATTGGGTGCTTTGCCATGAATTGTAAATATTCATATCGGGCAATACTTCGTTGCCGCCCACTGGAGCGTGGGTGATAGCAAATTTGGCGTTGACCCGATAGCGCTGTGGATCAGGCTGAAAGCTGATCAGCGAAACCAACAGCACGAGCAGCGGCACACCCAGCACCAGCCACCACGAGCGTTGAATAATCGCAACATATCGCCGTAATTCCATATATCTATCCTTTTTGATCCACGAAGGACACGAAGAGCACGAAGAGCTGAAACCACGAAGAACACGAAGATCGCGAAGGCTGTTTTTTGCCACGAATTATCCTTGTGAATCCCCGACCCTCGATCCCCAGACCCTGCCCCCTAATTACTATGTTCTATGTTCTAACTTAGATCTGAACCCTAACCTCTAGCCCCTGACCCCTCGGATAACACCGCTTCGACTTCAGCCCGAATGCGGGACTCGAAGGCGGGGCGGGCAAATTGCTCGGCATGAGCGCGAATCGCCGCAGGCTCGTAGTGATCGTTTTGGCTGGCAAGGATGGCCGCCGCCAAATCTTCGACGGTTTGTTGGCTGAAAAAACGCCCAGTTTGGCCTTCGATCACGCTATCGAGTGCCCCGCCTGCTTTGTAGGCGATCACGGGTCGGCCTGCGCCCATGGCTTCGAGCGGCTGAATGCCAGCATCTTCTTCACCTGGCATGAGGTAGGCACGACAACGAGCATATAAACTGCGCAAGGTCGCGTCATCAACTTTGCCGACGAAGCGCACGCTTGGCCCCGCCACTTTTTCAAGCTCGGCGCGATCACGGCCATCGCCAAAAATCACCAAGGGCAAACCAAGCTTGGTACAAGCTTTGATCGCCAAATCTAGCCGTTTGTAGGGTACAAGTCGTCCGCCTGCCAAATAAAAATCTTCAGCTGGCTGCGGCTCAAATGCTTGCAACTCGACTGGCGGCGTGATAATCGTTGAAGGTCGTTGGTAGAAATGGCCAATTCGATCAGCAACTGTGCGCGAGTTGGCAATAAAGCGATCGACGCGGCTGGACGATTGGACATCCCACATGCGTAGATAGGTCAAAAAGAAGGGCAGAATTGCTCCAAAGATGCCGCTGATTTGCTCACGTTTAACGTAATCGTCGGTGCGCCAAGCAAAGCGCATCGGGGTATGGCAATAGCACAAATGGCGGGCACCAGGCTTGGTAATTACACCCTTGGCATAGGCACTCGACGAGCTAATTACCAAATCGTAGGCGCTCAGGTCGAAATGCTCGAAAGCACTCGGATAGAGCAAAAAATATTTACGAAAATGCTTGCGCCAGCCTGGCAGCTTTTGCATAAACGAGCTGCGAATATCCCAACTGCGATAGTGACTGGGCATGGCCTCGGGATCGTAAATTGATGTATAAATTGGGGCTTGCGGAAACATGGCGTGCAACACTTCGAGCACCCTTTCCGCACCACCATATTGATTCAAATAATCGTGAACTAAAGCTATGTGCATGGAACCTACTCAAACAAAAAGCCCATGGTTGGGCTATCCTGTGGGGTCATTATAGCGCACAACCAGGGCTGCAATGCTGAAAATTAGGTCACAATTATGTAACTATGTTGTTGCAAAAGCTCGTTTCATCAGTCGCCGTGCCCGATGTAGCACGCCTGTCAGAAAGGCTCCACGTTCGCTGCCAAAGCGTTCGGCATATTCGCGGGCGGCCTGCACTGGCTGAATCTCCACGCCCTGACCACGTAGCATATGCAAGTAATCGGTGATCAGCAAATACAAATCGCCGATTGTATGGCGTGGAAACATCTCGCCAATATGTTGTTGAGCAATCGCTTGGGTGACTGGCCGATAGACTGTATCGTACCAACTTTGCACCGCTTCCTCGAAGGTTACCTCGCGATCAAGATCTTTGCCCATAAAATATTGATGATCGATCACATGCAATTTCATGCGGGCATAATCGTTGTCGTTGCTGAGTGGCACGCGCACATCTTGGCGTAGCAGGTTGAGTTTGCTCCAATGAATAAACTCTAATTCAACTTTGCTTGGCGGGTCAGGCAACTTAACCCGATTTTTGCGCTCGCCAAAATGGCGGGTATAGTCGATTGCAGCGGTTTTTGGGCCTGGATCAATCCCCTCAGTTTGGGTCAGATAATGACGATGATCCATAATCCACAGATACAAGTCGGTGGCGGTACGCTCAGGGAAGGCCGCCAAAATGCCAGTATCATAAATTTCGTCGATTAATGGTTTATAAATGTTGTCGTACCAACTTAAAATCGCCTCTTCGCTGGTTGGTTCCTCGCCAAGTTCCAACGATTTGAAATAGCGATGACCGTTGATATGCCGAATCAGATCCAAATAGCCGCCAGGTGTGGTTAGCTCGATAAACTGGGCTTCAGGCCGCAACTGCGCTAAATTCGTCCATTCCAAAAAGTCCGAGCGTTCTTCCAATTGATTCAATTCATCTTGGGTCATGGTTGGCTTGATCGGCACATCGCTGAGCAATTCGATCACATGGGCATCGATAAAATCTTGGCCCTGTTGGCGAGCGACCGACACCCGATGATTGCCATCACGCACAAAATAGACTTCGCCAATTTGATACAGCTCAATTGGCGGGAGCATCACATCGTTATAATGCGCCCGATCAACGTTTTTCCAACGGGCTTTGGTTACCTCGTGGCGCGGCAAAAATTGGCGGTCGAAATCGCTATAACGGCCTTCGCTGCCAATAATCGATTGCAACGGCACAATTTGCATACCACGGTCGGTCTGGCTGCGAATATTGAGACGGGCACGAACCTCTTCAAAAGGCAAAAGCGTTTGAGGTTCGTCGCGCAAACGTGCTTTTATTGCATTCAAAAAGGCGCTAAATCGCGCTTTTTGAAAATCACTATCAACTTGCTGATCGATCCATTGATTGTAGCCCATCTTAAGTTCCTCCTTGGTGTCGGCGAGCTTGGCCGAATTGAACACCAATGTGTGTTGGCCTGATTGATTTGTTACTACGATGGAACAATCTGCTGTGGCTGGCCCTCGGTAATCCGCCATTCACGAATCTCGTAAGAATCCAAGCCACGCGCTACTAATGGGTCACCTTCGACAAGATCTCTTGCAGCCGCCAACGAATCGGCCTGCAACAAGACAAAGCCACCCCGACGATCAGTGGCGGGGCCAGAGAGCAACAAGTGGCCAGCGGCTTTAAGCTGGGCCAAGTATGCTAAATGATCAGGCAAATGTGGTTCATAGATTGCCCGATCGACGATAATGGTTAGGGTGACCAAATACGTTAGCATTGCTGACTCCCAAAGCAAAAACGCCCCCCACGGGAGCGTCGCTGCATACTGTTCAACTTTGAGATTATGGTTAACTGGCTTGGGCCTTGCTCAAGGCCGGTATTGGCTCAAGATCGAGCAAGCGATAGCCATGGGTATTTACAATCAGTGTATCACCATATTGCAAAGGCCGCTGGTCGCCATAACCATAATTTAAATGCACATGGCCATGAATGACATAGCGTGGTGCAATCCGATCAATAAAGCGTCGTAGCGCTTGTGGCCCGCGATGTGCGCCAATGCCATCGTGCAAGCCTGCTGGTGGCGTATGGGTAATTAACACATCAAGCCGCTGGCGATGGCGCATTTGGGCAAAAAAGACCCGAGCGCTCAGCATAGTCATACGCCATGCCCATTCAGCTTCGCTATATTGATGTTCACCTGGGCGATAGCGTAACACGCCACCAGCCCCAGCAATTAATAGCCCGCCCACCGCTTCAACTCGCAAATCGAGGTTATCGCAGCCCTGGGGTTTGACTGAAACTCTGCCGTCTTCATGTTGCTCAGGCGCATCATGATTGCCGTTAACGTAAAAGCAAGGCACGTTGAGCATCGAAACCAGATACTCAAGGTAACTCGGTGGTAAATCACCACAGCCGACGATCGCATCGATCGACCCTACACGTTGGCGCAGCGCCGATGTTTGCAACATGCTAACTACTTCGTCACTAACCGACAGGAGCCTCATCGCACCCTCCAGAACATCCACGATTCCACACTCGTTGCAACGTTGCATTTCCAAGCAGTATAGCACAGGTGTTGAGAAGGATGAAGGATGAGGGATGAATATTAGAACATAGAGCATAGAACAGAGAACAGAGGGGTCAGGGGCTGGGGAGCTGGGGTCGGGAAGCATCCTTCGCGCTCTTCGTGTCCTTCGCGTTTTCAGCCCTTCGTGAACCTTAGTGTCCTTCGTGGATCAATCAAACTTAAATCAGCAGCGATAATAACCCTAGCACTCCCGAACCAAGCACAACCGCCGCCGTGACCCACTTGGCTTTCCAGCGATAGAGCACCCACAAGCTAAACGCGGCAATTCCCAAGGCCAGCACTGCCGGAGCCACTTCACGCGGCCAAGCATCGAAAATCAGTTGGCTGGTGGTAACAGTAATTAAGCCAACCACTGCTGCCGTAATTCCATCGAGAAAGGCATGGGTCGCAGCGTTAGCAATAATCCGTTCGAGCCAGTGATGACCAATAATTGTAAATAAAAATGCTGGCAAAAATGTGCCTGCGGTCAAGGCCAATGCTCCAGCAAAGCCGCCACCAAGATACCCCACAAACGTCGAGAAAATAATCAGCGGTGCTGGCAAAATGCCTGATAAGGCCAAACCATCGATAAATTGCTCGTTGGTCATCCAGCCGCCGACGGTTACGGCATCGTGCTGCAAAAAAGGGATGGCCGTGTAAGCTCCACCAAAGGTTAGCAAGCCTGTGCGCAAGCCATAGCCAAATAAATTGAGCACGCTGGGCGCAGCTAATACAGCCAGCACTAACAACGGCAACCATGAGCTATGCAAACTAGTTTGGGTCAATTTAGGCTTTTGTAATAACCAATAAATCACCCCCGATAGTAGCAAAATGGCGATAAAATGCACTCCCAAAAGGGTTGCAAGCCCCGCACCAATTGCAATTGCCCAGAGCCAGCGATTGGTCAAAGCATGTTCGCCAATTCGATGTACTGCCCGAATAATTAAGGCTGCCACAGCTGGCTTGAATCCAAATAATATCGCCCCAATGCCAACGGCAGTGATGCCATAGGTCACATAAGCCCACGAAAGCAACAGCATCAGTACAAAGCCAGGCAACATAAAGCCTAAACCTGCCAACACCGCGCCGATTCGACCACGCGCAACCATGCCAAAATACACGCATAATTCATGGGCTTCGGGGCCAGGCAAGGCTTGGTAAACTGCCAGCACCCGATTGAAGTGTTCACGCTCAATCCAATGTTCTTCCTCAACCAACTCTTGGCGAATCATAGCAATTTGGGCAACAGGCCCGCCCCAAGCCAAAAAACCAAAACGTAAAAAGCGCAGAAACAGTCGTAGATACGATTCATGTGGTGGTCTAACAGATACTGGCGTATCAGCCATATGTTTTATCCTTAGCATCAGTGAATCGCCTGCATTGTATATTAAAGTAGTACCAATGTGATTGAAGCTGCCTTTGGGTCAGATTGAAAGTAGCGGTGGTCTCCATATTCGCTGCTGGTATTCCACTTCGATTCGCCTGAAATGGGCAAGGGGCTTTTTGGTGTATGATGCCGCTGGTTGGTTTGCTGTGAGGTATAGCGGCATGCTCCTACGCTTGTTAGCAGGATTTGGCTTGAGTTTGCTGGTTGGCGGGCTAGGCTACTGGCGACGCTCATTAAGCCTGAGTGGTTGGCTAGGTGCAGTTTTGATCGGCACATTGACGGTGGGCTGTGGCAGTTGGGCTTGGGGCTGGCTGATTATTTTATTCTTCGCTAGCTCAAGCCTACTTTCCAAAGTGGGCAAGCGTCGCAAAGCCGCCGTGGCACTCGATAAATTCAGCAAAGATGATCGGCGCGATTTGTGGCAGGCCATGGCCAACGGTGGCATTCCCTTGCTAACGGCCTTGGGCTACGCTTGGCAACCGCATTTCGCTTGGTGGGCTTTGGCACTCGGTGCAACTGCAACTGCAACCGCCGATACTTGGGCCACTGAAATCGGTACACTGAGCAAAGGTCGCCCGTTTATGCTAACAACCTTTAAGCAGGTTGAACGTGGCCGCTCAGGGGCGATTTCGGGCTTGGGCATGGCTGCCACCAGCCTTGGAGCTTTACTGATTGGCCTGAGTGCTTGGGGCTTGACTGGTTTAGGGCTTGGTAATGGCCAAGAACCACAGGTGTGGTTTGTGATCGCCGCAACGATTGGCGGGATTGGTGGCTCTTTGGCCGATAGTTTGCTCGGCGCGACGGTGCAGCAAATGCGCTGGTGTGAGCATTGCGCCAGCGAAACCGAGCGGACAATCCATAAATGTGGCAACCAAACCCGCCATTATCGTGGCCTGGCCTGGCTTAACAACGATTGGGTTAATTTGATCAGCACTGGGGCGGGAGCCTTGGTCGCACTATTAATTGCGGTTTTAGCCAATTAAAAATAATTACTGGTATACCACGGCGAATATTTAATATGGCGAAATTCGCGGCTGGGATAAATCACCATGGGATCATCAGCATCGATCTGCACAGCAATCGTGTTGCCAATCGCGATGCGAGCAAACTGCAACTCTTCAACCATCCAAGCAGTTTGGGCTTGATAACTTGAGCCACCGTGGCGTTGCACATCGAGGGTCAAAATTACTTCAACATCGCGGCGAAAACCATTACTTGAAATATACCGACCCTTTTCGGTATCAAGCACGTTCGCCGTGGCAGCGGTTGAACGTGCAAATTGGATCTGATTTCGGGCATCAATATCAGCTTTTGCTGGCTTGGGTTGTTTCCCACCTAGCGTAGTTTGTTTCGGTTTAATCAATAATAATGGCAGATACAACAACGGAGTGTAGACCAAAACCCCGCTTGCTAGCAGCAAAAATGGATTAATCAAGCTTTGTTGCCCATTTTTCTCGCAATAAAATTTGCTTTTACGGGTGATCGTTTGCGGCGGAATGATCGTACCGCCATTACAAACCAAGGGCGTGGTTAATTTAGCGGCACTTGGCAAAAAGGTAAAAAAGCCCGTTGTTGCAAGCATAAAGGCCAAAAAAGCTGCGACCAGTAAACGCATCATTCCCCCAAGCCTATTCTAAGGTGCGCATTGCTGCCAAAACACCACGAATGCCAATTTGTTCTTCGAGTTTGAGGCATTGCTCCAAACCTTTGCGATAAGGGTGCTCAGCGTTGCGTAATCTTTCAGCCGCCTTGGTTGCGCCCAAAAATAGCAAATGTTGGTAGGCAACCCACTCGGCAAAGCCCTCGACCCAATCGTAATCAGTTAATAATGGGCAATGTTCGCCCTGCCAAACGTGGGCAAATTCGTGGGCCACTACCAACCGAAAACGCCAACGCGGCAAGCCATACAAGGCATAAACCACCCGCATTCGGCCTTGACGCAGATAGAGTCCAAGCATTTGTTGGCCTTCGGTGGCAATCGCGCCTTGGTGAGCCAAATCTTGAATCGTGGGCTGATCGACCAGCCGAAAGCTGGCCCCAACTTGGACTTGCAGGCCAGGGTGTTGGGCGAGCGAAGCGACGGTCGAGGCATATAAGGCTTGGGCTTCTTGCGGATCATAAATTGCGCTACGATGGCAACCGCCACATTGCACCCGCCCATCGTGCAGCGTCCAGCCATCGTCGCCAACTGGCGCGGCACAGCTAGCACAGCGCGGGCGTTGCTCGATACAGGTTTCGCAATAGCGCTCCGGGCGGTCGGGCAAAAAATAATATGCGCCCAACAAGCGTTGCCCACACAAGGCACAATGGCTTTTATCAAGTAATTGTTGGCTGCGAATTGGCGGAATCAAACGGCTTGTCATGGATTTTCAACTCTCATCTAGATTGCCCCGATAGATTGGCTTGGTATCTGCTACAATTATCCCACGTTGTTGAGCCTGTAACTTAGACGCACAAAGCTTGATTTAGTTTTGGTCTATTTAACTTGTCGCCTGATGTCTAGATCTGAGGTAGAACCATGACCCAAGCCATCCTATTCGATTGGGGCGGAGTTTTCAACCCGCAACATGAGTCACTTGACGGCTATCGTAGTATTGCTCAGCGCTATGGACATTCGGCAGAATCGTTGTATGCCTTGTTGTATAACGGCGATGAATGGCGACAAGCCCGCATTGGTGAACTAACCAGCCAAGCCTATTGGTCGAGCATGCAGCAAAAGTTGGGCGTTGCTGGCGAGCTAGCTATCTTTATGGGCGAGCTTTTCGCTGGTGAACAACTTAATCAACAGATGGTGCGGATCGCCCAGGTTTTGCATCGACGCTATCGTACCGGTTTACTCTCAAATGCGCTTGATGATCTGGAGACGATTTTGGAGCGCTGGCAGGTTGCCAATTTATTCGATGTGGTGATCAATTCGGCCCGAGTTGGCGTGGCCAAGCCCAATCCGCATGCCTTTGAATTGGCGGTTGCAGCCTTGGGCGTACAAATTCGCGATATTATTTTTATTGATGATAAATTGCGTAACGTGCTAGCAGCCCGTGCTTTCGGCCTACCGACCGTGCATTTCACCACCACCACAGCGCTGCTCGACGAGTTGGGAACTTTGGGTGTACTCAAACCACATGAACGGGCGATGCTGCGCGAGGAGCTTTAATGATGCGGATTGTTGCGCTAGCACCGTTTGGTTTGCGCCCCAAAGCCACATTAAGTCGTCGAGCCTTGCCAATGCTTCAAGCTGCCGCCGCCCGTGGTGATGTTGTGCATGTGCTAGCTCCAAGCGATCTCTGCCTCGCCGATGCTGGTTCAACCAGCATAATCAAGCAAATTACGGTCGAACATGGCCCAGATTTTGGCCAAGGCAACGCGGCGATGCTGCGTTCGGTAGGTTGGATGCTCAAGCGCTGTTTGGCGCTTCAGCCTGATCTAGTGCATTTGTTTAAACCCAAGGGCTATGGTGGCATGGCCTTGCCCTTGATTCGGCGTTTGCGGCCTAAATTACCTATTTTTGTTGATACCGATGATTGGGAAGGCACTGGCGGCTGGAATGATCGGCTCGATTATCCGCGCCAGATCAAAATGTTGATCGATTGGCAAGAACGTAATCTGCCCAAATTGGCCGATTGCGTCACGGTGGCCTCGCAAACCTTGGCCAACCAAGTGATTTTGTTTGGTTTGCCGACTAACAAGCTGCTTTATCTACCGAATGGAGTTGATCTGCCGCGTCGCCAATTGCCTGAGCGTAACCTAGCCCGTGCCCAGCTGGGCCTCAACCAAGACCCGATTATTTTGCTCTATAGTCGTTTTTGGGAGTTTCCAGTGAGCGATGTTGTGGTGATGATGGTTGGCGTGTTGGCCCAGATTCCTACAGCAAAACTCTTGGTGATTGGGGCGGGCGAACATGGCGAGGAGCAGCAATTAACGCTGTTAGCTCAGCGGGCAGGCATCAGCCATGCGCTGGATAACCGTGGTTGGAGCGAGCAAAGCATGATTGATGCAGCGCTAGCCGCTGCTGATGTAGCGCTCTACCCAATGGATGATACCCTGCTGAATCGCGCTAAGTGTTCAGCTAAACTAACCGAACAAATGCAAGCAGGCTTGCCGATTGTGGCCGCAGCGGTTGGTCAGGTAGTTGAATATCTCGACCAAACCAGCGGTGTGTTGGTTGAACCAAGTAATAGTGGAGCTTTGGCGCGGGCCGTAATTCAGCTCTTGCAGCAGCCACAACAACGCCAGAGTTTAGGGCGAGCTGCTCAAAATCGCATCGAAAAGCTCTTTAATTGGCCTGCGCAAAGTCAAACCCTACTCCAACGCTACGATGCCTGCTACAAGGCGCAGTAACTCAAATGCATCTAAATTGGCAAGATTTGTCATATCAAGGTCGTCTTCATGACGTATCGTTAACCTACCGGACTTTTCGTCGTACTCTTGGAGGTAGTGTATGTGGTTTATCCGAAGAGTGTGTTTCGTGTTGGTCTTTTTAGGTCTGGTTGCCAGTGCTTGGCTTAAACCTGCGCCAATGGCAGCCCAAACCCCATTGACAGGTGATCAAGCTGCTCCGTTGTTGAACCCAGTGAGCGAAGGCACGCTCCAAGATTTTGAGACGGGACTCAACAGTACTAATGGAGCGGTGCTCTATCAAACCGCCGCCTATCCTGGAACGGCGTTTCATCGGCGCAATTCAACCGTTGGCTACGCCTACTATGGTGGTGGCTGTACCTATCTTACGGCGGCTAACGGCGGTAACGAAGATAACAATGCGCTTAGCACCCGCCTCGATCTGCCTGAAGGTGCGGTTATCGTCGGGGTTGAGTTTCAATATCGTGATACCGATGCAGTTAATAATTCCCGCTTATACCTCTATCGATTTGATGGTGCTGGCGGAATTGCCTCAGTTGCTTTATTAAATAGTAGTGGCAATGGCGGACACGGCTCAAGCTATACCACCACCAATCTCAATACCACCTATGATCCCTTTAACTATTCCTATTCTTTAGTTTGGTACAGTGGAGCAGCCGGGATAAACCATGCGCTTTGTGGCGTGCGGGTAAAATATGCTTATAGTGCACCTGTTGCACGGCCATTTACCATGCCCCCAGCCAACCAACCAGATGCCTTACAAGGTGGCAGCAGTGGCTATAGCTTCACCGCTGCTAGCGATTTTGTGGCGATTAATGATACGATCTCGTATAGCTATGCAGGGGCTGGCTGTATGATTCACAATGGTGGGGCCAACCTTGCCGCCGAAGTTGACATGCCCGATGGTATGGAGTTTCGCGGTTATCGTGCTTTCTACTACAACACTGTCAGCGGTGCAGCCATGAATGCCAACCTTGCAAAAATTAATGGTAGTACATCGGTCGATGTATTAGTTGGCAGTACGACCACAAGTGCTGGCTATGGCGAAGATTATTTTACCTTTCCAACTACCGAAATAATCGATGAATTATCGAAAGGTTATTTGTTATATATTCGGCCTGGAACCTCCAGTGTAACCAGAATGTGCGGTATTCGCTCGTTTTGGGCGATTCCAGTCCAGGCTCGTCCAACCTCAGCCTATACCAACCCTGTTAGCCAAGTCAGCTCAGATCGTGATGCTAGCGGGATGTTGTTGAGCGAAAATCGTCCTCAGCCGAACCAATTGCATAACGTTGATCTTAGCATGCCCGAAGAACTGGCAAGCCCAATGATCACCAATGAATATCAATTTCTGACTGCACGTTCATTTGTGCCGCGCGAAAGTGCCCAAGGTATGGAAAGCTCAAATAATGGTTGTGTCGCGTTTGGCTCAGATCTTGAGCTTAGCTATACTTTCCAATTACCACCTAACAGCGGGCTTCGTGGGGTGCGCTTCTACTATCGCAATCCAGCTGGAGATTCGGTGCTGGCACGGTATTGGGCCTATAATGGCTATAGTTGGTTTACGCCGATCTTTAGCTATTCGATTCCATCATCAAGTGATTACACTTCTAGTTTAGTCAGCTATACTGGCTCGCACTACGACCTTTCGAATGGCACTGTCTCGCATTCGTTGAGTGTCGCTGCGCTTAATAGTACTAGCACAGTCGATTTTTGTGGGGCGCGAGTGTGGTATACAACGGGCCTGCGTTCGCTCTACATTCCAGTCGCTTTCAAGAATTAGCCAGTTCGCTAAAAAGCCAAAGGCCACAGCCAAGCGCTGTGGCCTTTTTGATTAATGCGAATTTTGGGTTTGGGGCTGTTTGCGGGCCAAATAGAAGAGCAGGCCAATCATCAGGCCGGTCAAAATGCTCAACGCGCCCAATTTCCACCAGCTATCGGGCAGTAACAAGCCTAAGCTGCCAAATAAGATGCTGACGGTGTAGTAAAACGCTACAACTTGGCGTTGCGAGAGGCCTAAATCAAGCAAACGATGATGCAAATGGCCGCGATCTGAAACGCTAGCCCCGGCTCCGCGCACCCGCCGCCAGATGATCATCCATACCCCATCAAGCAAGGGCACGCCTAGCACCAACAAGGCCGTGGCGAGCTTGGCTCCACCGATGATTGAGCAAATCGCCAAGGTATAACCGATCACCATCGCGCCACCATCGCCCATGAAAATTTTGGCTGGGTGAAAATTATGCGGCAAAAAGCCCAAGCAGGCTCCAGCCAAAGCCAAGGGCACTAAAACCAAGGAATATTGGCCCAGTGAGTAGGTATGAATCGCTAGCACAATCGCCGCAATCAACGTCACGCCTGCTGCCAAGCCATCTAAACCGTCGATCCAGTTGAGCGCATTGGTCATGCCCACAATCCAAAAAATCGTGAAGCCAATTGCCAAGGGCGGCCATATTTTATGAAAATTCACTTGCATAAACGGCGTGTTAAATGCTGTAGCGATAATCCCTCGTGCCCCAACATCAACCCCATTCACTGCTGGATGCAGCGTCCATTCCCATAAATAGGGGCCAACCGCAATCAATGCCGCCAGAATTTGAATCATCAAGCGAAAGCGAGCCGAAAGTTTTTTGAGATCGTCGATGGTCATGACGACCCACATCAGGGTTGCCCCCGCAGCCAGCAAGCCCAAACGAAAGCTTTCAATCGGGAAGCGCTGCATTTGCGGCACGCCCCAAGGCACAACCACCGCCGCCGCCAAAGCCACCATAAAGCCAGCGAACATGGCCGCCCCACCCAACCTTGGGGTCGGAATCTGATGCACGCGCCGCGCTTCAGGCAGATCATACCAACCCTTGCGAATACACCAAGCCCGAATCAAGGGAGTCAACATAAAAGTGATGCTGGTGCCAAGGGCTAAAACCAGCGCAAATCGCAGAATCATAACTGCTCCAGCATAGACGTTCAAGATTGAACATGAAATTGTCGATTAATGGTTAATCCAGCGATTGTAAAACCCGCGTGCCAGCGCTGGATCGTCGGTGCCGCTGATAATCACGCGGCCATCAGGGAAAACTGTGGCTTGCAAGGTTTCAGCCGCAAAACGCAGCAGATAATCGGTTTGAATCACCCGTACATCAGCTTGCTGCAAATGCGCTGCTAATTGAGTCAATGCCATTTTGATTGGCTGCTGTGGCCGAATTTGAATCGCATTGCGGCCACATAAACTCAAGGTTGGTGCACTATCTTGATCAAGCAAGTCGAATTGGCGCAAACCACAGACTGGGCAATCGGGGCGCGGCGCTGGCAGTGGCAGATGCTCAAATTGCCAAGCCCACAGATCGAGCATATATAAATCGGGGTTGGCTTGGCCCTGGCCAGTGAGCAATTTGAGTGCTTCAGTTGCTGCCAAGTTGCCAATGACCCCCACAACTGGCCCAACCACGCCAGCAGTTTCACAGGTTGGCATGCTGCCTGGCTCAGGCGAAGTTGTAAAAACACAGCGCCAACAGGCTTGCTCGGGCCGAAAATTGGCAGTCATGCCATGACCACCCAACACGCCACTATAAATCCATGGGCGGTCTTCACGCACACACCATTGATTGATCAGCAAGCGGGTTTCAAGGCTGTCGCTGCCATCCATAATTAAATCGACCCCAGCCAGCGCTTGATCAATCGTGCCAGCGTGCAAATCGAGTACCAAAGCCTCAATTTCGCAAGCACTGTTAATGTGTTGGGCATGGGCTTTGGCCGCCACGACTTTGGGCAATAACTGAGCAGCATCAGCCTCGGTATACAAACTTTGGCGCGGCAAATTGTGTTCTTCAACCCAATCACGGTCGATCAGCCGCAAATAGCCTACGCCCGCTCGTAGCAAGGCATGGGCGATGGTGCTACCGGTTGCTCCCAAGCCCACAATTGCTACTCGTGCTTGGGCTAAGCGCTCCTGTCCGGCTTGGCCTAGCCCAGCAAACCGAGTTTGGCGACTATACCGTGCTGCTTGAATCCCACTACTGGGCATAAAACCCCCTATTTGCATTGTGGCTCATTGTACCGCGCAGGTGAGACAGTATCAACTTGACAGAGATTGATACCGCCTCGTAAAATCGTACTTAATTGTTGGTTATTTGTAGCATGGCCTCTTGATTCAGTCGCTTACTCAGCCCTCACTGTGTAAGTTATTTTTGCTATGATGCCCAGCTACGCTTAGCATTATTTTGACGTGTTAGATGGGAAACACGGCGCACCCAAGGAGTTACCGATGAGCCGCGCCAGCAGCTTTGAACGAGCCACACTCGACCCGTTTTACCACGAGCTTCGCACCTCGCTGACCTTGATCCAAACCTGTACCGATTTGTTGATGCATGCCGACCAAATCGGGCAGGCCGATTTACGCAATTTTTTACAAATTATCCGGCGTGGTGGCACTCGGATTGATCGGCTTGTGCGGGATTATATTTTGTTGGCCAAGGGTGAGTATGGGGTTTTGAGCGAGGAGAAAGTTGCTCAGCCAACCTCAGTTTTACCACCACTCAATTTAGCGTTGCTTGAGGTTCGCGCCGAAAGTAATGATCGTGGGGTCGAGATTGTGAGCGATCTGCCCGAAACGATGCCCTTGGTTTTGGCCAACCCCGACCATTTACGCTTGATTATCGAACGTTTGTTGAGCGTGGCGTTGCGTTTTGTGCGCAATTCAGGCGATGCAGTTGTGGTGCAAACCCGTACCATGCCCGATAGCGTGGCGGTGGTCTTTACGGTCGAAGGTGTGCCGCTGACCGACGAAGATTTACCGCGAATTTTCGATCGTTTCTTCGTGCCGCAAAATTTGCCACTCTCACGCGAACAACATGGCTTGGGCTTAGATTTGCCAGTCGTCAAGTCGTTGGTTGAATTGTATGCTGGCAAGGTGGCGATCGAGCGTTTGGCCAAGGGCAATGTGTTTGCCTTTACGATTCCTCGGGCCGAGCCAGAAACCAGCCGTAGCTAAAATAATTCAGCGCAGCCATCACGGCTGCGCTGTTTTTTTAGGCCTGCAACACCCGATCAAAAAAGGCCAAAATCTGTTGGTTAATCTGTTGAAGATGAGGACTGTTGGCTCCAAAATTGTGCTCAGCTTCGGGCAAGAGCACTAATTCTACCTCGGCATTAGCCGCTTGTAAGGCTTGTTGCAAAATCAAGCTTTGGCCGACAGGCACAGTTTGATCCTGCTCGCCGTGAATTAGCAAGAACGGCGGGGCTGGCTGATTAAGGTAGTTCAATGGGTTTGCCTGTTGCACCAACTCAGGGCGGGTAGGCAAAGCGCCGCCAACCAACAACGATTCGGGTGAATCTGGCTCGTCGTGCCAAGCGCCAAGCTGGCTCAAATCGCTCGGCGCAGCCACTGCGACCACAGCTTGTACTTGGCTTGGTTGTTCAGGGCTGCCGTTGTTGCCCTCTAAACTTGATTCAGCTCCAGTGACACCCAATAAACTCGCCAAATGACCGCCTGCATCGTGGCCCCAAACCCCAATGCGCTGTGGATCGATGCCCAAGCGTTGCGCATTCGCGCGAAGCCAACGCACAGCCGCTTTGGCATCGTGCAGTTGAGCCGGGAAAATCGCCTGATCGCTGCGGCGATAGTTGATGCTGGCTACGATGTAGCGACCTGTTTGGGCCAAAAATGGATCGCTGCTCAGGGCTTTATCGCCGCGCCGCCACATCCCACCATGGATATAAATCACGACAGGCAAGGCTTGGCTTGGCAAGGGTTCGGGTCGATACAAATCGAGAAACAGCCAATAGCCAGCGGCATTGCCATAGGGCAAATCGGTTAAACATTCAACATCATTCGCCATTGAATCCTCGGTTTACTTGGCAATTGGCTGGCGCACAATGCCTGGTACAAAATCGGGTGGCGTGTAAATCAAGGCAATCGCCCCAGGAATATAGCGTTCAAAGGTTGGCAGCACATTTGCCAATTGGGCATTGTTGCTAATATGGCCAGGGCTGACCAGCCCTTGATTATGCCAAGCTACAAAGGTCATCCAATTAACCGTCACCCAATCGTGTTCGGCGCGATAACTGGCAACCTCAAAATTAGCAGCTAAATATTCGACCGCTAAGAATGGATCGCTAATTTCGGCAGCAACTTCGGTTTCGCTTGGTTTCCAATCGCTGTAACGTTGCATGCGGTCTTGCAAGCTGCTACCAAAAATTGCAATTGGAATTGGGCGGTTGGTTGGCTCGTTGAGTGAGTTAACATAAGGCATTTCGCCATTCAATAAACTCAAGCCAACCGAAGGCCGCAAATTGGCGGGCCAGACGCTAAAATTACCCAAACCCAGCGAGTTGGCAACTCCTTGAGCCTCTTGATAGACCGGAGTTACTGCACGCCCAAAGCTACCACGAGTCGCCAAAGCACTGTTATATTCAAAATAGAGTTGGGCCGCAATTAGCACGGCAAATTGATCATCTGTAAGTTTGGTAATGGCTTGGCGATTATGGCGTTTGGCGCTGGCAATAATGCTTGAACGCAAGCGTAGCATGGTCAAATTAAAGCTTGGGTCGAAATAGGCCTCAGGCACATCGGTTGGGTAAGGCCGACCAGCGGCATAAAATAGTGCCTTGGCACTGGGCCAGCCGATGATCGCGGGCGCATTGGGTACATAGAAACTGTGAGTTTGCGGTGGCGCATATTGGTCGAACACCATTGGCGCTGCCGCCACAATCACTTGCCTCCGCTGTAAGCCATGAACGCCCAAAACTGCTACTAAAAGCAGGCAAAAAAATAATCGCACCTTGCGACGCGACATACAGGCTCCTTTGCTTCGTCTACACACAGCCGCAGTTTATTCAAATCGTCATGCTGCGCTGCTAGTGGCAGCATAGCATATGGCCTCGATTTTGGGAATACACCAAAGGGTTTATTTTGGGTTGGGTTTAACCGCTTTGGCGAGCAAGTTCTAGGCTAAAAGATCTAGTCTATAGACGTTGTTGTCGGGTAAAACGTTGCATGGAGCCTCGTTGCATTTTAGGTTGGTTGTTGATTGGCGACCATATGAGCATAGACTCCATTTGCGCCAACTAGCTCGCTATGAGTGCCTTGTTCAGCAATTTGCCCACGATCAAGTACGATGATTAAATCGGCATTTTTGACCGTGCTCAGGCGATGGGCAATCACAATTCGGGTGCAGTTAAGCTGATTCAGTTGTTGCTCAACAATCTGTTCGGTTAGGGTATCGAGTTGGCTGGTAGCTTCATCCAAAATTAAAATTGCAGGTTGGCGCAACAAGGCGCGGGCAAGTGCGATGCGTTGGCGTTGACCGCCCGAAATCCCGCCTGCCGCCTCGCCAACCCGTGTTTCATAGCCCATTGGCATGCTCACAATGTCGTTGTGCAAGCCGGCTCGTTGGCTCGCCGCAATCAGTTGGGCAGCTGGTAGAGCGGCTCGTTGCAAATTGATATTTTGGCGAATCGAGCCACTAAATAAAAAGGCATCTTGTAGCACTACCCCAAATTGCTGGCGCAAGGCTTGACGATCATAGTCCTCGATCGGGCGCTCGTCGATCCAAATCTGGCCGCTACTGGGCTGATACAAACCTAACAATAATTTGGCGAGTGTGCTTTTACCCGAGCCAGTTCGCCCAACCAATGCTACTTTTTGGCCTGGCTCAATTTGCAACGAAATATCCCGCAAAATCGGCACAGTATGCGGATTATAGCCAAAACTCACGTTTTCCAGCCGAATTGCGCCTTGCAAGTTTTGTTCGGGTGCGAAGCTGCCATCTGGCTCAGGCTGGGCCATCAACACATCATTTAATCGTTCGAGATAGCTGGTTAATAATTGCAAGCGCTGGCCTTGGCTAATTAATGTGACCAACGGCGCAAGCGCCAAGGTACCAATTGCATTTAATGCCAGCATTGTGCTTAAATCCATCTGGCCTTGATGCACTTCACGCAAGCCGACCCACAGCAAAATCAAAGGTGTGGCGGTTTGCAGCGTGCCCAAAATGCTATCGACAACTGCGCTTAGGCGTTGGCGACGCAGGCTGGTATTGCGCTGGCGACGAGCCAAATTTTGCCAATAGCCAAACGAATAATGCTCCACGCCCATGGCTTTGATCGTAGTAATGCCACTTAGTAACTCGACTAAATAGCTCTGAGCCTCGCTTTGCTCCAACAAATCGGTCTCGACCAGCGGGCGCAAACGGCCTTGGGTTAGCCAAATAATGGTCACTTGTAGCAAGGCAATGATTGCGACCGTCAAGCCAAAACTGCGACTTTGCCAAAACAACAAGCCACCATACACCAGCATCAGCCCGCCATCGAGTACGACCGATAGCACCTGGTTGGTAATTAATTCGCGAATTGTGCTGTTGCTGGTTAGGCGCAGCAATAAATCGCCGCTGCTGCGTTGCTCAAAAAAGGCCAAGGGCAAACGCAACAAATGGCTTAAAAAATGTTCACTTAAATCGGTATCAAAACGCAGTTGCAATTGAATCAACAAGAGGCTACGCATATATTGAATCAAAAAACGGATGCTGATGATTAAGCCCAACCCCAGCAATACCCGTCCCAGCAAGACCTCAAAACTTGGCAGGGTAACCTGTTGCACCAAACTTTTGGTCAATAATGGCAAGGCCAGCCCAACCAATTGCAACAAACCTGAGGCCACGATAATTTGTACCAATAAACTGGGCTTGGCTAAAAGCGTCGAGCGAATTAAGCGCCATTGGTTGGTGTTGGAGCGTTGACGTTGCTCAAAATTGGGGCCAGGCTGGCAACTAAGCACAATCCCAGTAAAACGTTGATCAAGCTCGCTTAACTCAACAAAACGCCGACCCAAGGCTGGATCAACGATGGTTGCGCCGCGTGGTGACCACTGTTCAAGCACCACAAAATGATTAAAATTCCAATGCAAAATTGCCGGGAGTTGGAGTGAGCCAAAATCGAGGTTTTGTAGGGCAAAGGCTCGCACAATCAGGCCATAATGACGGCCAGCAGCAGCAATTGTTTGGGCACTCAAGCCATCACGCGATGGCCGACAGACCTCACGCGATTCAGCCACCGAGGTTGCTCGCCCCCAATAGGAGAGCACCATGGCCAAACATGCCGCACCACATTCAATTGCACTTAATTGGAGTAAAACTGGAACCCGCCGCCGTTTGAAGCTTGCCAACCAACGTTTCAACATCGCCAAACCTTGCTTGTAGCGCAAGGTTGTCCGGGGCTAGAGGTTTACGATCGGTGCACCAACCACAACTAAGCTGACAGAAAGCACCGCGACCAGCAACCACAAACTACGCAGCAACAGCGGCGAAATCCGCTCTTGGACAACCTGCTCTTGATGATGAGCAACATATGAGGTTAGCGCAGCCGAGCGAAACAGAGTGGTGTTTGGAATTAGGGTGGTTTGGCTGTGGTCATTCATTGGGGTGTCCTCCTGCGAAACTGGCCCCATTTAACCACAGTTGGGTTTTGCCAACTAGCCCAAAACCGATATAAAAACCGATATAGCGTTATCGCTCAAACTACGCTTGCCAATAACTATATTTTAACCGTATACTAGGGCATCTAACAACCTCCCGATTAAACCCACCCTAAAAATCAAAGGAGACCCAGCATGTCGCATGAAGAAACGATCAACGCGTGGAATAATGCTGATCAAAATCCTGAGGCTGAACCCACTAAACCCCAGCCAATGCCTGCGAATCCTGCCGGAATGACTGAATTGAGCGATGAAGAATTACGCCAAATTCAAGGTGGTACCTTGGTCGATTGCAGTATCATCCCAACCATGACTTCGGTCACTAGTGCGGTTCCCTGCGTGGTTCATACCGACGAACAGTAGCCAATTAGCCAAATGTCCTTGCTTTCCTGACTTCCACAGCACACTGGACAGCGTATATGACTAAGCTTGATGCCTCTTTTGGAATGTGGCTTAAACAACGCCGAAAGACCCTCGATCTGACCCAAGACGAGTTGGCTCATTTGGTTGGCTGTGCCACGGTCACGATTCGTAAAATTGAAGCTAATACGCTTAAGCCTTCAACCCAGATTGCGCAGCGCTTAGCCCAATGTTGTAATGTTCCCGAAGCTGAACATACAGCATTTGTTCATTTTGCGCGTTCGGAAACAACCACTGGGCCAGTATGGTCTGATCAAACACCAGGTGCTGCACGGGTCAATTTTGTGGTCGATCAACCACCCCATAACTTGGTTGATTTACCCAATCCATTGATTGGTCGCGATGGAGATGTTGCGACCATCAATGAGCGCTTGGCCAACGAGCATGTGCGTTTATTAACTTTAGTTGGCCCGCCTGGGGTTGGCAAAACTCGTTTAGCGTTGCAAGTAGCCCAACAACAACTTGAGCGCTTCCGTCATGGGGTGTTTGTCGTAGCCCTTGCTCCCGTAACCAATCCCCAAGATGTGTTGAGCGTGATCGCGCAAACCTTGGGAATCAAAGAAACTGGCATTCGTCGCAGCTTCGAAGACCTCAAAAATTTTTTGTACGACCGTGAAGTATTGTTGGTGCTCGATAATTTCGAGCAGGTTTTGCCCGCCGCTAGCTCAATCGATCAGCTGATTCAGGCATGTTATGGTTTGAAGGTGTTGGTTACCAGTCGCGAGGCTTTGCGCTTACGCCGTGAACGCCGTTTTGCAGTTGCGCCGCTGGCGATCGCCACTCCTGTCAGCGATGAGCCAAGCGCCACGCTCTCGCCAGCCGTCGCCTTGTTTGTTGAGCGAGCACAGGCCGTCAATCCCGATTTTGAAATTAACGAAACCAGTCTGCGTGATATTAGTGCCGTTTGTCGCCAGCTTGATGGCCTACCGTTGAGTATTGAGTTGATTGCCGCACGCAGTATGTTGCTTGCACCCAAAGCGATGTTGCGCCATCTTGAGCATCAATTAACCGTCTTAACCAGCCGATCGTCTGATCATCCGCCGCGCCAACGAACCCTGCGTGATGCAATTCGTTGGAGTGTTGATCTGCTTGAGCCGAGCGATCAGCAGATGTTTATGCACGTTGGGGTCTTCCCGCAAAGTTGTACGCTTGAGGCACTTGCCGCTGTTGGCGCAGAGCAAGCTTGGGCGCTCGATTTGCTTGATGGCTTAAATACCCTAGCCGATAAAAGTTTGCTCTACGCCAAGGCTGATCAACAGGGTGAGACGCGCTTTGAGATGTTGAATGTGTTGCGCGAATATGCCCGCGAGATGTTGCAACAAGCTGGTTTATTGATCCAAGCGGCCCAACGCCATGCCCAATATTATTTGCAGTTGGCCCAAATCCTCCAAGCCGATCTCAGCCAACATAACCAACATGTGACCGCTGGCGATCGCTTTGAGCGCGATTTATTCAATTTTCGGGCGGCCTTAGAATTTTTCTTTACGCAACGCCAAACCGAACAAAATATCCAGCTTGCTACCAGTTTGGCCGATTTATGGTATTTGCGCGGTTATGCTGGCGAAGGTCGGCGTTGGCTGGCCCAAGCAATCGATCAAGCCCAAACCACCCAAACCACGCTTGAGCCAACCCTTTGGATCGAAGCACTCAACGCGGCGGGCTATCTCGCCTATCATCAAGGTGATTATGGCGATGCTGCTCAAACCTTCTCACAAAGTCGCCAGCTGATCGAAACTGCCAATGATCAGGTTGGTATGGCGCGAGTCTACAATAATTTGGGCTTAATTGCTCACTGGCAAGGCCAATATGCCCAATCTGAGGCTTTGCTCAACGATAGTTTGCAGATTTGGCGCAACCTTGACATGCCCATGGCGATTAGTAGTTTGGTCTGCAACCTTGGGGCACTTCAGCTTGATCGTGGTGAATTGAGCCAAGCTGCCGAGTTGCTTGAACAAAGCAAAGTGCTCTGTCAGCAACAGCATTATGAAAATCGCATCTCAATGGTTTTGCAACATCAAGGCAAATTGGCGCTCTACCGTGGCGATTATGCGACTGCCCAGCGTTGTTTTAGCGAAAGTCAGGCCATCGCCGAGCAGATGAGCAATAAAACTGTAATTGGTTTTGCCCTGATGTACCAAGGTTATACCACCCTAGCCGCAGGCGAATTGGATCAAGCAGCCTGTTATTTGAGCAAAGCCGCCCAGATGAGCCAAGATCTTGGTAGCAAGCACATGGTGTGTATGGTGTTGGCGGTGCAAGCACAGTTGGCCGTCGAACAAGCGCAATATCTGGTGGCTCGTCAATTATTTACCCAAGCCTTGGAGTTAGGCCGTAGCATGCAATTTGGCACAGGTATTGCCAATGCTTTGCGTGGTTTGGCGCTGGTCGATGCGATTCAAGGCCACTATAGCCCAGCGTTGGAGCAAATTAACCAAGCAATTCAAGGCTATCGCACCATCGGCAACCCCGAAGGTTTGCTCCAAGCGCTTGAAACCTTAGCTTTTTGTTTGGCAACCATGGGCTATGGCAACACAATCGAGCCGGTTGTCGCTGCGCTCGAACAGTTGCGCCACGAATATGGCTTGCGGCGCTGGAACAATCAACAAGCGCGGTGGCAACAGATTCAACAAGCTCTAGCGAAGCCAGATCAAACAACCCTTCCAGCCGAGCCAGTTGTTGCCCAATTGCTCGACCAGATGCCCAGCCTTAAACTGCGTGAGTTACGCACATGAATTGGTTGGCAAGCCTGAATCTACGCGAGCGTCAGCAGCTTGGCTTGAGCGAACTTGGCGCTCGAGCCACCTCGCGCTATCAACGTTGGCGCAAGCAAGCTCCCTTCGAGCAAACGCTCTGGTGGCAGGCGCGGCTGGCGCTGGATGGATTCGATGATCAGCAATTCCAAGCACTACTAGATCCCGCCGTTGTCGTTGCTACCCCGCCATGGGCCGCAACCCTCGCAGCATGGCGCGAATGGCAAGCCCGCCCACATCCACGCTGGCTCAACCAACCAAACTTGGGCTATCCGCTGTGGCCAATCGTCGATTATTGCCTAGCCCAAATTGAACAAGCCTTGCAGCAAACGCAGGTTAAGCATGCTTGGCCTAGTTTGCAGGCGGCAATTGGCAAGGCATTGGTGCAACGCTTAGCCCAATTAACCGCCCAAACTATGGTGCTTGAGCTGAATGTAGCTCGTTTGCGTGGCCAACTCCAAGGCGCAACCAGCCAAGCACGCTTTGAATATTTCATCAAACGCTATAGCCAAATCGGCGATTTGCTCGATCTACTGGCTGATTATCCGCTGTTGCTGCGTAGTTTGGTGCACGAATGCCAAACAACGATTAACTTTATCAGCCAAATTGCCCAGCATCTTGCCCACGATTGGCTGCAAATCCAACAGCATTTTGGGCTTGAGCTAGCCGAATGGATAGGTTTGGAAAGCTTAGGCGACCGCCATGCTGGCAAGAGTGTATGTCGCTTGGATTTTGCCAGCGGCCAACATTTGGCCTACAAACCGCGTTCGCTGAGCACCGAAGTTGCCTTTAATCAGGTTTTAGCTTGGCACAACCAACAACCCCAAACCATCCAATTACGTGGTTTGAAGGTGCTCGATTGTGGCAATTATGGTTGGACGGAATGGCTGCAAGCCTTGCCATGCGCCGATTCGGCGGCGGTACGGCGTTTTTATCAACGCCATGGAGCATTATTGGCCTTGCTTTTGGTGTTGCAAGCTTGCGATGTGCATTATGAAAATGTGATTGCCGTCGGCGAATATCCTGTTCTGATTGATCTCGAAGGCTTGTGCCATCCCCTGCTATTGAGCAGCACCAACGAATTGATCGAGGCTGAACAAGTTGGCTTGTTGCCACGCTTGCACTTTGCCACCGAGCAACATCCTGGGGTCGATATGAGCGGCATCGCGGGCAATGCCGATCAAACCCTGCCCTTGCCTCAGCCAGTGTGGGATGAGACCAATACGGATCAAATGGCGTTGCGCTATGCCCCAACCGCCGTGCCAGCCGCCCACAATTTGCCTACCTGTAGCAAACTCCAGATCGATCCGCTAGACTATGCCGCTGAGGTTGAGCAAGGTTTTCGCACCACCTATTTAACCTTATTGAGCGCCAAAGCCGAGTTGTTGAGCAATATTCTCGCCGTTTGCGCCGATACCACAATTCGGGTGATTGCCCGCCCATCGAATAGTTATGCGATTTTGCTGCGCCACGCTAGCCACCCCAATCGGCTACGCGATGCGCTTGATCGTGATTGTTTGTTCGACCATTTGTGGCTGAGCATTCCTGAGCGACCTCATTTGAAGCCCTTTTTGCAAACCGAGCAAGCCGCCCTGTGGCAAGCCGATATCCCATGGTTTGGTACAACCCCACGTTCGCAAACCATTTGGGATGCAAACGGCGAAACTTTGCCAATTGAATTAGCCCAAAGCAGTTGGCAACGAGTCGAACTGGCGGTCGAGCGCCTGAGCCTTGAAGATTGCGCAAGCCAAATCGCCCAAATTCGCCATGCTTTTGGGACTAACGCTTCACCCAAATCGCCCCAGCAGCCATGATATACTGAGCCTAGTAGCCCTGCTACCAACTCCCTGAAACTTCAAACAACCCACCTTGGCTGGCATGTGCCAGCCAGCGTTTTGGTGCACATACAAAGGAATGAATCACGATGCTGTTGAATATTGCGACCTTAGTGCTGCTATCACTTTGGTTGGGGGCGATGATTGGCGGATTAGCGCTCATGCGCCAAGCAGGCCGCTGGCGCTGGATTGGCCTAGTAATTGCCGTGCAAGGCTTGATCCTGCTGGTATTTCAAGGCTTGCTCAGCACCTATCCAATTGGGATTGGCGACCCATTAATTCGGGTGAAATTTTGGGATTTGCTGAGCCAAGCGGCGGTCGTGCTCGGTGCGTTGGCTGTTGTCGCAGTTGTTTTATGGTGGCTGGCCAAACACATTCGCTATAGCATCGATCAGCAATTGCGCCGCCGTGGCTTAGCCTTATTTTTGCTCTTGGGCATGCCCCTAATTGCCACACCAGCCTTTTATACCATGTGGCAAACGAGCATTCCCGAGCGCGAACGTGAACGCAACCCCGATCTTCGCGCAATCAATTTGCCCGAAGGCTTTGAATGGAGCATCTACGCTCGTGGCACGATGGATAATCCGACGGCAATCGCCTTTGGGGCTGAAAACGAGCTGTACATCGCCGATATTGCTGGCGATCTGTGGATTGGCCGCGACCAAAATAACGATCAGCAGATCGATAGTTTGAGCAAGTGGGCTGGCGATTTTGATTTGTTAGTGGGCTTGGTCTGGCGTGATGGCGAATTGTATTGCGCTAGTTCCGGCAAAATCGAGGCCTTGCGCGATAGCGATGGCGATGGTGTGGCCGACAGTCGTCGCATCGTGGTCGATAATTTGCCTTCG
Organism: Herpetosiphon gulosus; assembly: GCF_039545135.1. Taxonomy (NCBI): domain Bacteria; kingdom Bacillati; phylum Chloroflexota; class Chloroflexia; order Herpetosiphonales; family Herpetosiphonaceae; genus Herpetosiphon; species Herpetosiphon gulosus. Next base: position 192,535 of record NZ_BAABRU010000010.1, read on the forward strand.
ATGATTTTACAGCCACACTCCAACAATGGCTTGGCATTTGGCCCTGATGGCCGTTTGTATTTTGGGGTTGGCAGCACTACCGACGGTAAATTTGAGGAAAATGAATTGGCCGCGAGCATTTTATCGGTCAATCCCGATGGGACTGATTTACGCCCCTATGCCCGTGGCTTGGGCAATGTGTTCGATGTCGCCTTCAACGCCGATGGGGCGCTGTTTGGGGGTGATAACGGCCCTAGCTCGGTTGAGGGCAATGATCCACCAGATGAATTTAATTATTTGGTTGAAGGCGAACACTATGGCTACCCCTACTTTTTTGGTGACCCGCCCAGCGACGGCGGCACTCGCGGCGCATTGATCAGTTTTCCGGCTCACACTGTGCCAACTGGAGTCACCTTTTACAGCGGTAATCAATATCCGCAAATTTATAGCGATAGCGCCTTTTTGACGCTCTGGCAGACGGGCGAGGTTGTGCATATCGAGGTTGGGCAAACCAGCAACGGCGATTATTTAGCCAAATCAACGACCTTTGCTGATGGCATGCTCTACCCGATTGATGTGATTACTGGCCCCGATGGCAACTTGTATATCGCCGATTTCGGTACGAGTGCAATCTACCGAATCACCTATAATGGAGCGCGTTAATGCGACGATTTGGCTATTTCGTAGTGGCTTTGCTGGTGCTGGGCTGTGGCGCGGCCAACGATAGTACCAGCGTGGGCAATGCCGAGCGCGGCAAACGCATTTTTCAGGGAACCGAAGTGTTGACCCTCGATCAACTTGAGGCATGTGTTGATTGTCATAGTGATGTTGCCGGTGAAGCAGGCCAAGGCATCGGCCAAAATCTCTCAAATATTGGCAATCGTGCTGCCCAACGCCCCGATGGCACAAGCGCGATCGATTATCTGCGGCTCTCGCTGACCGAGCCAGATAAAGAACTGGTTGGCGGCTTTCAAGAGGGCATTATGCCGCGCGATTATGCCCAAAAATTATCAACCCAAGATATTAACGATCTGATTGGCTATATGCTAACGCTAAAAAGTGGCATTGATTAAGTGCGTTAGCTTTGAATGAATGTAGGTGCTATGCAGCAATTGCGAATTGCATTCTTGGATTCGTGGTTACAAGCAGTGGTTGATGGCAGCGGCACGGCGGCAGCAATCGGCGGTTTAGCACGGACTTTGCAAGCCCGTGGCCATGTGGTTGATCGGATTGTGCCAACTGGCAAGTGGCCACGTAATTTGACCTTACGTCGACTTTATTACAATTGGCAATTGCCCCGCCGCCTCGCCAACCACAACTATAATTTGGTGGTTGGCTTTGATATTGATGGGGTGCGGGTTGCTCAGCGCTTAAATGTGCCCTATATCTGTAGCATCAAAGGCGTAATTGCCGAGGAACAGCGCCATGAACAAGGCTTTATTCGGGCCTTGCTCTGGTCGCTCTCACGGATTGAATTGATCAACGCTCGGCGTGCGCCCAAGGTGATTTCAACCAGCGAATATTGCCGCCAGATGATTCATGCTCATTATGCTGTGCCAATCAGTAAAATTGGAATTGTGCCCGAAGGCATCGATTTGAGCTTGTGGCAGGAGCAAGCCCATAGTACCCAGCGCGATCCATGGACGGTGTTGTGTGTAGCCCGCCAATATCCACGCAAACATGTGATTGACTTGATTCGGGCCTTTGCCAGCGTGATTGAACAAGTGCCCCAAGCTCAATTGGTAATTATTGGCGATGGTCCTGACCATGATGTGTTGCGTGGCGTGGTGCGAGCCTACAATCTTGAAAGCTCAGTGCGCATGCTCGGCGCAATTGCTGATGATGCTGAAGTGCGGGCGTGGTATGGGCGCAGCAGCATTTTCTGCTTGCCCAGCGTTCAAGAAGGCTTTGGGATTGTCTTTTTAGAGGCGATGGCTAGCGGCTTGCCGATTGTCAGCACTAACGCCGCAGCGATTCCCGAAGTTGTGCCGCATGGCCAGGCTGGCACATTGGTTGCTCCAAACGATGTGACGGCAATCGCCGAGGCGCTGATTGAGCTACTACAAAACCCCGAATTACAACAGCGCTACCGCGACTATGGCTTACAGCATGTTCAGCAATATGCTTGGGAGCAGGTGACCGATCGCTTTTTAGCAGCAGTTTGGGCGTAGGTTGGTTGTATTCATCCAATTGTTAACAATTTATAAGGAACGCCGCAGAATACCCCGCCCCAAGACCCGCGTGGTGGGTTCCCCGCGCGGGATGCATGCGTGCCAGTTCTGACGAAGCGTAGTTGAAGAGCGCATACGATTTCGACGATTACAGGAGATGGTTTAATCCTCGCGAACGCCTTACCTTCCTTGTTCGGTGGAGCCGCGCCCTCGACCGTAGCAGCGGTGTGAGGGCACACTAGTCATCCTCGAGGACTAATACTGCTCCGACGGTACATGGGAGCCATGCACAAATTCGCCCCAAGTCATCAAGCGGCACATTCTTAATCGTGTTATTGAGGAGGCGTTCAACAGCGCTCCGACTTGCCCCCGATTCTGCGGTGATCACTCGTATCCCCAACGTGCGATTTTCTTTGACTTCTTTTTGTGCCACAAGGACACGGAGGTAGCTTTTAACTTTCATGGCAATAGCATAATAGAGTTAAATCTATTATGCAACTACTCCTATAATAGTGTTTTTAATTCAAATATATTGATTATTGAACAACGTAGTGGTATAATGTCAATACGTAAAAGGAAGTCTGCTCATGCGAACGCTGACCCGTTGCTATAAATATCGCCTGCACCTTACCGCTGACCAACAAACCACCTTGGTGCAGTGGGCGGGTTGCCGACGCTTTGTCTGGAATTGGGCGCTGCACTGCAAGCAAGCGCACTATCAAGCAACGGGTCAACGGCTGAGCTATCAACGGCTTGCGGCGATGTTGGTTGACTTGAAACGTCAGCCCAAAACGGCTTTTTTGCGTGATTGCCATTCGCAACCGTTGCAACAAGCGCTGATGGATTTAGAAACGGCCTTTACCAACTTTTTTGCCAAACGCGCCAAATACCCGCGTTTCAAAACTCGCAAAACCACGCCGCACAGCATGTGGTTCCCGCAAGGCGTGACGGTGGTTGATGAACGTACCATCAGCGTACCAAAAATCGGGCTGCTTGGTGCGATTATTCATCGCCCGCTGATGGGAACAGCGAAGGGTGTAACGATCAAGCAAGATCCAACAGGCGCATGGTGGGCAGTATTCGTATGCCACATTGACCGCCCTGATGTTCACCCAACGGCTAGTAATCCTGTGGGCATTGATGTGGGACTTGAATCATTCACCACCCTGTCAACAGGCGAGAAAACAGCACCACCAAAGTTCTACCGCCGCAGCCAGAAGAAACTTGCCCGCGCTCAGCGCAAACTCTCACGCGCTCAAAAGGGCAGCAAAAACCAATTAAAAGCACGCAAGCGCGTCGCCTGTATTCACCAGAAAATCAGTAACCAACGCGCCGATTGGCTGCATAAGCATGCATTGGGGATCGTTCGCCAATTCGACGTGGTGTGCATCGAAGACCTGAATATCAAAGGCCTTGCGAGAACTAAGCTGGCCAAATCATTCAGTGATGCCGCCCTGAGTACCTTCATGCAACGATTGCAGGAAAAAACCGAATGGCACGGACGACGGGTGATTAAGGTTGGGCGGTTCTACGCCTCATCAAAAACCTGCCACCACTGCCAGACCAAAACAGCCTTGATGCTATCTGATCGCATATGGACATGCTCCACCTGTGGCATGACCCATGATCGCGATGGCAACGCCGCGATTAATATTCTGCATGAAGGGCTACGCCTGCTTGCCGTTGGGACGACGGAAAGCCAAAACGCTGCTGGAGATGGTGTAAACCCAGCGAAATGCTGGTAACCGTCGTTGAAGGCAGAAGCCACGCCCCTTGTGGGCGTGGTAGTTCACATACTTTTAGCCACTTTTAAATGAGAGCAATTGAACTTAATCTAGGGTGGAAACTAGCAGCTAATGTTAGTTCAATCACAAGCATTTTAGCCCATTAGAATGGCCTAATCAATTAATCGACCAAGCTAGCTAGCAGGCTAGGTCGTGGTTAATCGAGCCGAACTTATTTTTCAGAAAAAATTAAGTTTTTTTATACATTTTAGGCTTGCCAGTCATATCTATCTATGTTACCCTGCATGCTAATTAAAGAACTACCCAATCAGGGACTCAATTCCTATTGTCCAATGAGTGTTTTGTCGAAGCATCGATCGAGATTTCATACCTCTACGGACACTGGAGCAGGTATGGCTTGTTTATTTATAGTTGATGATCAACCAGACACTCACATTATTCTCGCGCGTTTACTTGAGGTTGATGGGTATACGGTGGTTGGGGCACACAATGGTAGTGAAGCCCTGAAGCAGATACCTGTAGTTCGCCCAGCTTTGGTGTTATTGGATTTAGCCTTGCCGGGGATCGATGGTTTAACCGTTGCTAAACAGCTACGCACCAATACCAGCACCAAGCATGTGCCAATTATTGCCATGACGGCCTTTGGTGGCAACGATTATCGTACCCAAGCTATGGCAGCTGGTTGTAGCGAATATCTCTTAAAACCATTGGATTTTGCTAAACTTCGCGGGGTGATTGCGCAATTAGTCTTGCAAGTAGCCTAAATGCGTGATGATGAGTGGGGTGTCGGCATGAAACCCGAGCAATAATCGGGCTTTTTTATTGCCAAAACATGGCAGCATGGATCAACTCCATGCTGCCATGCGTTTTTTAGAAGCGATCGGTGATGGTTTTGGCTTGGGTGAACAACAAGAGGTAATCGGGGCCGCCAGCTTTCGAGTCGGTGCCGCTCATGTTGAAGCCACCAAATGGCTGCACCCCAACTAACGCGCCCGTGCACTTGCGGTTGAAATACAAGTTGCCCACATGGAAATCGCGGCGAGCTTCTTCCAGCCGTTCGCGTGAGCGACTAAACACTGCTCCAGTTAAGCCATACTCGGTGTTATTGGCAATTTCCAAGGCATGCTTCCAATCATTGGCTTTGATAAATGCCAAGACTGGCCCGAAAATTTCTTCCAAGGAGAGCCGAGCTTCGGGGGCAATATCGGCGATAATCGTTGGCGGAATGAAATAGCCTTCTGAGCCATCGCCTGTTTCGCCGCCAAGCATCAAGCGACCTTCGCTCTTGCCAATTTCAATATATTCGCGAATCTTGTCGAAGGCTTTTTGGTCAACCACCGCGCCCAGATGGTGCTTGGGATCGGTGGGATTGCCCATGGTCAGCTTTTTGGTGCGATCAACGACCTTTTTCAAGACTGTGCTATAAACGCTCTCGACGATAATTGCCCGCGAACAGGCTGAGCATTTTTGGCCTTGGAAGCCAAACGCTGAGGCCACAATCGCATCGGCAGCAGCATCGAGATCGGCAGTTTCATCAACTACAATCCCATCTTTGCCACCCATTTCTAAGATGGTGCGTTTGAGCCAGATTTGGCCAGCTTGCAATTTGGCTGAGCGTTCGAAAATCCGCAAGCCAATTTCTTTCGAGCCAGTGAAGGCGATCAAGCGGGTTTTGGCGTGATCAACCAGGGCATCGCCCATTGCGCCGCCTGAACCAGGCACGAAATTAACCACCCCATCGGGCAAACCAGCTTCTTCAACCAACAAGCGTACAAATTGGGCGGCAATTGCAGGCGAGGCCGAGGCTGGCTTCAACACTACCGTATTGCCAGCAGCAATTGCAGCGGTGGTCATGCCGACCATAATCGCCAAGGCAAAGTTCCATGGTGGAATCACCACAGTCACGCCGAGCGGCACATAACGTAATTCATTTTCCTCGCCGTTGTAAGCGACGACTGGTTGCGGGCCACCAAACTTAATTGCCTGACGACCATAATATTCCATAAAGTCGATTGCTTCGGCCACATCAGCATCGGCCTCAGCCCAACTTTTGCTCACTTCATACACCAACCACGCCATAAATTCAAACTTGCGGCGGCGCATCACTGCCGCAGCGCGGAACAAATAGCGGGCGCGTTCTTCTGCCGCGACGCTGCGCCATGATTCGAAGGTCGTGGCGGCAACTTCCACCGCTTGATTGGCATGCTCAACCGTTGCCTTGGCAAAACTGCCGACAACTTGGCTTGGCTTGGCCGGATTCAGTGAATCAAATGTATCAGCCAGTTCGATATGTTCGCCACCAATCAGAAGCGGATAAGTACGCCCTAATTCATCGCCAACTTTGCTCAGTGCCGTGCGCATCGCATCGGCATTGGCTTTCACACTGAAATCGACAAACGGTTCGTTGCGGTACTCGGGTAACATGTACATCTCCTAGCGATAAGCGCCATTGCTTATTTGGATCAGATTGTGGATATTCTATACGAAATTGCTTAGCTTAAGTTAGGCCAATTCACGCAAATCCAGCGCTGGCCCATGGCTACACAGCAATTTTGGCTGTTGCCGGGTAGGTTGCCAGCACCCCCCACACATGCCAATGCCGCAGGGGTAGGCTTGATCGACGATAAACGCCGCAAAACCTTGTTGCCAAGCATAGCGTTCACGCCGAATCCGTTGGCTCAAACGACTGGCCAAATCTAGGCTGCCAGCGGCTAGCAAGCGATTGGCCCAAACCAATGGAGCATCAAGTTTGGCGCTACTTTCGAGTAAATCAAGTACATCGTCGGTGGTCGCCAAGTATTCGATCTCAGCTGGGAGCACAAACGGCGGTACGCGCATTTCATCGTTGGCACTTGCCAAAAGCAACACTGGTGAGCCAGTTTCGGTTACCCGTTGGGCATACAACAACAAACTGTAAATTGCATTACCCTCAGCAATCAACAAGGTTGCTTTTTGACCTTCGCTGCTGAGCGGTCGGCCAAGTGGCCCAAGACAATCAAGCTCAAAGCCTTTGGGCAAACGGGCAATACTCGCCAATAACGGGTCTTGTAAATCCAAGGCCAAGGTGGCGGTGCTACTGCGATTGGTCGCAATAATCCAAGCCCGACTGCGCAAAAGTGGGTCGTTGCTTAACCCATGATGCAGCATCGCCCATTGACTAGGCTGAGCACTGGCTAGTTGCGGCGAGGCGACAGTCAGCAAGCCATAATGTTGATTCAATTGTTGCTGATCAAGTATAACTGTTTGCATAGCAGCATTATCCGAGAAGATCGGGGCTTATGCAAGGAGTCACGAGGGGTCAGGAATGAGGGACTAGGTATCAGATAGGCGTGGGGATTCTTACATGAAATACACGAAGAACAAGGGGGCCGTAGTCAGAAATCAGGGGCCAAAACGCTCAATCCTGATCCCTGACTGCTGGCCCCTGACTCCTAGCTACTCTCTGGGTCAAAATCCGATCCCCAACCCCTAACAACCGATCCCCGACAACTACAACTGTTGCATATGCTCGACTTTAATACATTTATCCATGACAACCTCTAAGCCAGCGGCTTCAGCAGCGGCGGCAGCTTCGTGATTAACAATCCCGAGTTGCATCCAAATTGCTTTTGCGCCAACCGCAATTGCTTCTTCGACCACTGGCGGCACATCTTCGGCGCGGCGAAAAATATCGACAATATCAATTGGCTCTTTGATATCGCTCAATGATGCAACTGGTTGCTCGCCAAGCACTGGCTCTTTGAGCACCGGATTGACCGGAATAATTTTATAGCCCGCCCGTTGCATATATTCAGCTACGCCATAGCTCGCCCGATCGGGCTTGTTGCTCAGGCCGACTACAGCTATTGTTTTAGCGCTGCTCAACAGTTGTTTAATATCGCTCATAATTCCTCCTTATAACCAACATGTATCGCAAGGATTGTACCCCAAAAAGGCGAGCTTGCCCGAAATTGCCAAGGATTAGGACGGCAATAACACCCCTTGGGACGAGCCAAAGGACACGCCGATAGATCAATTCAAGGACAATATGTAATTATCATAGTTACAGATACAGCAAACGCAGCCCAAACGTCAGCGCTGCACTATTTTCTAGGAGCTTAGACCAATGACTCAGCCAGCCGTTAACAATACCTTGAGCGTCGCCGAAGCCATTTCAAGCCGCCGCTCAGTTCGTAAATATACCAGCGATCAAGTAAGCCAAGCCGATCTCAACACCATCTTGGAATTGACTGGCAAAGCTCCTTCAGCTTGGAACATTCAACCATGGCGCTTTGTCGCAGTGCGCAACCAAGAAGTCAAAAACAAACTGCAAGCTGCTGCTTATGGCCAAGGCCAAGTTGGTAGCGCTCCAGTGGTAATTGCCGTTTATAGCAATACCGCCGAAGCCCTTGATACCCTCGCCGATGTGATTCACCCAGGCGTGCCAGCCGAACAACGCCAAGGGGCGATCGATGGTATTTTGGGTGCATTTGCTCAACGCAGCCCCGAAGAAAAAGAAGCTTGGGGTTTGGGTCAAACCAATATCGCCCTTGGCTATCTCTCATTGGCCGCTCGCTCATTGGGCTACGACACCTCGTTGATGTTGGGCTTTGACCCAGCGCAAGTCAAAGAAATTTTGGGCTTGCCTGCGCACGTTCAATTGGCAGGGTTGGTTGCCTTGGGCGTTGCTGCTGAAGAAGGCTACCCACACCATCGCCACGCTGTCGAGAAAATCACCCAATTCGTTGACTAAGTTTGGTTTGAACCAATAAAGCAAAAGGCCAGAGCATTACGCTTTGGCCTTTTTAGTTTGGAATTTAGGTAGCGGAGTTCAGGGAGTTTTTAACCACGAAGGACACGAAGAACTCGAATGTTGGTTGTGTTGGACTCTTAGAATTTGGATAAATGCCAAAAATCACTTAACTAAACTTAGCGATCTGCGTGTCCTTCGTGGTTTCATTCCAAATTATGCTTCCTGCTCTTCGTGGATCAATGCCTATACGCCAGCGATCACACGGCCCTCGGCTAACAATTTTTCGACCAACTCTGGTGAGCGGGTTTCGGTGTAAATGCGCAACAATGGCTCAGTGCCCGAGAAGCGAATCAACAGCCAACTGCCATCTTGCAGGTGATATTTGTAGCCGCCTTGGGTTGTAATCGAATTCACCGTCAAGCCAGCTAAGGCATCGGGGCGGGCTGAATCAACTCGCTTGAGAATCGTATCGCGCTGCTCAGCAGGATAAGTAATATCCAAACGATCATAAAAATGTGGCCCAACTTTGCTGAACAATTCTTCCATGGTTTCGCTGGGCGTTTTGCCGCGCTTCAAGAACAAATCGAGCAACAGCAACGACGACAAAATCCCATCACGTTCCGGCAAATGCTTGGCAAAGGCAAACCCACCTGATTCTTCGCCACCAATAATTGCGTGTGATTCGATCATCTTGGGGCCGATATGCTTGAAGCCAACCGGAGTTTCGTAAATTGGCACATTGTAAAGCTCAGCCAAACGATTAACCATCGAGGTGGTTGAAAGCGACTTAACGATGGGGCCGCGCCAACCTTTAACTTCTAATAAATAATAGGTCAGTAAGCCAAAAACCCGTAGCTGATCAACAAATTTACCTTTTTCATCGACCAAACCAACCCGATCTGCATCGCCGTCGTAGGCCAAGCCCGCGAAGGCTCCACTTTGCTTAACCACATTTTTGAGCTTGGTTAAATTGTCGTCGATTGGCTCGGGCGAACGCATGCCCGGGAACAAGGGGTTGCGCGTATCGTTGATTGGCACAACTTTGGTTTGACCACCGTCAAGCAAGAGTGGCAAGAAACCAGCCCCAGCCCCATACATTGCATCGTTGATGATCGTCCAACCCTCACGTTTGATTGCCTCAAGATCGACCATTTGCTTGATCTGCGCCACATAATCGGGCGTGCCGTTGATCCGTTCAACCAAGCCTTGTTTTTCGGCCTCACGCAGCGCCATGCGTTTAACTGGCGCTTTCTCCAAACGATCTTCCAAGCGGGCAATTACTTCGGGCGAGGCTGAACCAGCATATTCGGGTTTATATTTATAGCCATTATCGCTGGGTGGGTTGTGCGAAGCAGTGATAATTGAGGCTCCACCAGCCTTTTTGCACAAAATGCTCCAACAAACCACCGGCGTAGGAGTCGCTTTTTCAGTTAAATAGACATGAATTCCGTTGGCAGCCAGCACCTCGGCGGTGGCGGCGGCGAAGCGCTCGGAACCGAAACGAGTATCATAGCCAACCACCAACCCGCGCGGGGCCAAGCCCGACTCATGCAGATAATCCGCGACGGCTTGGGTGACAATTCGCACATTGTCAAAGGTATACTCTTCGGCGATCGCTGCTCGCCAACCGTCGGTGCCAAATTTGATTGCTGATGCCATACACGCTCCTGAGCTTGCGATTGAAATTGGTTTCCCATGAATAGAGATTGCTGACGATCGCTCGTCAATACAACGAAATAGCGTTCAAAAATTTGAATGGGGTTGAATGATATTAACCAAGCGCGAGACCTTCGACAGTTGCATGGTGGGCAACGTGCACATCATTGGCAATGGCGACATTGTTTAGGTTTGCAGCGGCTTCAATTGTAACACGATCCCATGCGATCACCCGTTCAAGTCGGGCATGCTCACCCACCACACAGCCGCTGCCAAGCATAATCGGGGCAATTAATTGGGCGCTAGGGCTGATTTGAGCATCAGCCGCAGCCCACACTCCTGCTGCATATTGTATGCCATGCACCGTTTCATATGGTAAATGACCGAGCAATACCGCTGCGTTGGCCGCTAAATAGCCTGCCAATGTGCCAATATCTTGGCTGTAGGCGTTGTGTTGATAGGCATAAATCGGGGCTTGAGCCGCTAGCAAACTGGGGAAGAGATCGCGTTCGAGCATGGCAAAGCCTTGAGTGGGAATCTGGGCAATCGCCGCTGGCTCAAATACATAGGCTCCGCTATTAATCGTGTTGGCGAGGGCAGTGCCAGCAACAGGTTTTTCTTGGAAGGCATAAACCCGTTGATTTTGATCGCTGGCAACTACGCCAAAGGCTGAGGTATCGGCCACTTGGCGCACGGCAATCGTAGCAACACCGCCAAATTGGGCATGAGCTTGCCAAAGTTGGGCCACATCAAAATCGGTCAATTCGTCGCCGTTCAGCACCAAAATCGGCCCAGCCTCAAGCAAATTGGTTTGCTCAAGGGCGTAGCGCACTGCGCCAGCTGTGCCCAGAGCTTCTGGCTCTTGGACAATCTGCAAATCTAGCCCAAAGGCTGTGCCATCGCCATAGGCAGCCAAAAATTGCTCGGCCAAATATTGCACTGCCAAAATCACATGGCGCACCCCTTGGTTGCCCAAACGCCGCAAGGTTCGGCTCATCAACGCTTCGCCAGCAATCGGTACAAGTGGCTTGGGGAGTTGATTGGTCAATGGGCGTAGGCGTGTGCCTAATCCGCCAACTAAAATAACTGCACGCATACAACTGCTTTCATAAAAGCACGGCAGTGGTTTGGTTATCGCTAACCACCTGCTGCCGTGCCCTTCAATTATAACTTACAATACATCATTGCGGCCTTCAGTCCGCAATTGATCGACAATTTTCTTGACATCTTGGGCGCGATCACGTGGGGCAATCAGCAAGGCATCGCCAGTATCGACCACCAAAAAGCCATCAAGGCCAATTGTGGCGATCATGCGGCCTGAATCGCTGTAAATCAAGGTCGATTTGGTATCAACCTCGACGTGCGGCCCAATCACCACATTGGCCGAATCGTCGTCGCTCATCAAGGTGGTCAGGGTGTGCCAATCGCCAACGTCGCTCCAGCCAATATCAACTGGCACAACCGCGACGTTCGGCGCACGCTCCATAATCCCATAATCGACGGTGATATTTTCGACGTTCTCCCAGACGTGGGCTAGAGTATCGTGGTAGCGCGATTTGCCAAACGAGGCTTGCACTTGATTGAGTTGGTTGCGCAATTCGGGCATGTGGCGGCCAATCGCATCAAGGAAGGTTTTGGTTTGCCAAACGAAAATTCCAGCGTTCCAGAAATAATTACCTTTGGCCAGATAGCGCTCAGCAGTATCTTGATCGGGTTTTTCAGCAAACCGCTGCACCCGATGAATTTTATGATTATGAGCTTCGGTGATCAATTCGCCACATTGAATATAGCCGTAGCCTGTATTGGCAAATGATGGCTTGACCCCAAGCGTCACCAAATAGCCTTCGCGAGCAGCAACTTCGGCGGCTTGCAGCGCTTGACGAAAGGCTTCGTTGCGTAAAATCAAGTGATCAGCGCTCAGGACCGCCATTACTGCATCGGGAGCTGAGCGGCGCATATGAATTGCCGCCAAGCCAATCGCCGAAGCTGTACCACGGCCACTCGGCTCTAAAATAACGTTATTGCGCGGAATATCGCTCAACTGCTCACGAATTAATTCCTCGTAATCCGAGCCAGTCACCACGAACACCCGACCCTCTTCGATCAAAGGCCGTACTCGATCGACAGTTTCTTGCAGCATGGTGCGATTTGAAAGCAAGGGTAAAAATTGCTTGGGCTTGGTACGACGTGAACGCGGCCACAATCGCGAGCCAGTACCCCCAGCAAGCACTAAAATATCCATATAGTTAATCCTCTGTTATTGGTTAATGTGGGAACCAACTCTCTCTTGCTCGGTTGCGACGTGGCCGCGCCATTCATTCAGAATATCGCTCAGCGTATCATCAAGACGATACTGCGGCTCCCACCCGATTTGGCTGCGCAAGCGACTAGCATCGCACGCCACAATTGGCACATCAACTGGACGCAAGCGTTGAGGATCAACTTCGACCGTGATCGTTTGGCCACTGAGTGCAATGAGGCGATCAAGAATTGACTGAATTGAGACACTCTGACCTACGCCAATATTATAAATTTCGCCAGGCTGCGCTCGTTCAAGCAGCAGATGATAGGCCCGCACAACATCACGCACATCGCTAAAATCGCGCTGCGGCGTAAGGTTGCCAACCTGAATCACTGGCGGCTGCAAGCCTGCTTCGATGCGAGCAATTTGGTGGGCAAAGGCTGGCACAACAAAATCAGCCCGTTGGCCAGGCCCAGTATGGTTAAATGGCCGAGCACGAATCACCTTCAGGCCATGGCTATACCACCATTGCCCCGCCAGCAAATCTTGGGCTGCCTTGGAAACAGCATACGGATCAGCTGGGCAAAGCATGGTGTTTTCGTCGGCGGGCAAGCCTGAACGATGGGCCATGCCATACATCGCATTCGAGCCAACCACCAACACAATTGGATCAAGTTGAGCCGACTTGATCGCTTCAAACAGGTGCAATTGGCCGAGTACATTGATATTAAATGTCCCAGCGGGATCACGAAACGATTGGGGAATCGCCGATTGGGCCGCTAAATGCACCACCACATCAGGAGCTGCATTTGCCACCGCCGTTGCTACCGCCGAACGATCAAGCAGATCAGCCAGCACCGTTGGAAGTTGTGGGTGGGCTTCACGCCCCAAAGCCCATAATTCCCAAGTCGTTGCTTGCTGCAAATAGCGAACAAGATGTTGGCCAACAAAGCCATTAGCGCCAGTAATTAATGCTCGTGTCATAGCCCGCACTATACTGCGAGTTGAGATTGTTGGCAAGAAGCTGTTTATGCCTATTCGCATGGGTGGCTTAATCTTCTATACTGAGGATGGTTTTTTGGATATTTGTGCTGGAGATCGTTGAATGTTCGAGCAATTTCACCTTCCGATTGCGGTTAGCGCCGAATTAGCCGATTTAGTCGCTCGTTTTGGCATGCCCCGTTTGCATCAAGTGGCCTTGATTGTGCCCGATGGTCAGTATCCGGCTACTGCCGCTGAGCAGGCGCTTGTTGTCCAAGGCCTCTTTGCACCCTTTGGCAAAGCCGACCGCTATGGCGAAGTTTGTATGGTCGTGCAACGACCCGATGGCAGCCTGATTAGTGCGCGGAAGGCCTATTATCCGGCTGAGGCTTTTCGCTTATTGACTGGTGGGATCAATTACGATGAGCCAGTCTATGAGGCGTTATTGCGCGAAACCGCCGAAGAAACCGGGCTTGATGTGCAGGTTGAGCGCTTTTTGGCGGCGGTCAGTTATCGCCCAACCACCAGCCCAACGCCCACGTTTTATACCTTTGCCTTTTTGCTGCGCGAATTGGGTGGCACATTGGGGGCAGTCGATGAATCGGAGCAAGTCGCGGCCTTTGGCTTTCCTCAGGTGAACGATCTGCCAACCCTTGCTAGCCAGCTCGAAAGCTTGAGCGGCAGCGAAGATCACGAAATTGCTGGCAATTGGCAAGATTGGGGCCGTTTTCGAGCTGTGCCACATCGAGTTATTTGGAATTATTTTCAAGCCTAAATGAGGCAACGAGAGGAGTAAACATTTATGCAATGTCCACGCTGTACCATGGCCGTTCCGGTTCCTAGGCATAGTTGCCCCTATTGCGAGCAAAAATTAGTCAAATCAGGCCAAGGTTTGTTCCAACCTCAAAACCTTGGGTTCGCTATGATGATTGCTGCGAGCCTGATTTTGCTTGCAATATTCTTGCCCTTACTTCAAATTGACCAAAGTGATCAAGCATTTAAACTTATTGATACCTTCATGCGTAACCAACTTGCGCCGTGGCCCGAACGTTGGAGATTAATGGGATACACCCTCGTTGGAATTGGTGTTATAGCTTTCATTTGTGGGCTTCGATGTTTCTTTGCTTTACATTCGGGCTGGGCAACGCTTGCGACTTCAGTCGCGAGTTTCAGTTTAGTTTGTGTGCGTGTTGTCTTCAAAACTAAGATCAATGGAGCAAGTTATGGGTTGGGATTTTGGGTGCTACTTGTTGGTGGATTAGGAGTCCTCATCAGCGGTTTTTTGGTTCGCCATTTTAGTCGAACAAGGCCAAATAACACTTAAAGGAGGAAGCGATGCAATGTCCACACTGCGCCATGACGATGCCGATGGTGAGTGATAATTGCCCTTATTGCGGTAAATCGCTCAGGTTGCGCCAAGCACAAAACAGTATCAGCCTCCAGGCATTTGGCTCTTCAATGTTTTTAGATGCGATCCTGATGCTGGCCGCACTCGGCTTAGGCATAGCTCAACGCGCCAGCGATAGTCAAAGTTTTCGTATGCTTACCAGTATCAGCCAACCGAGCATTGAATGGCCAGTTTTATGGGCAAGCCTCAGTTATGGCTATGGAATTGTGGCTTTGCTGGCATTGTTGGGTAGCATTAGTTGCATGATTACCAAAAACCGGCGTTGGGCCATGGGTACACTGCTGTGTGGCATGGCTGGCGTGGCAATCTTGGCAACCTTTGGGGCTGGCATCTTATTCAACGATTCTGGCTATAGCCCTGGGTTTGGCCTTTGGATTGGCTTATTTGGTAGTTTTACCTTGACGACCTCAAGCCTGATGTTTCAATTCTTGACCAGAAAATGAAAGGAACCGCAATGCAATGTCCTCAATGTTCCGCCGCTGTGGCTGATAGCAGCCGTTTTTGTACCTCGTGTGGCGCGACAATCACTCAACCTGCCGCCATGGATAAAACCATGGCCTTGTCCAACTTGCCACCAATGACTAGTCCAGTTGATAAAACTCAAGCGATTAATCCGGCGCAAGTGCCAGCCGCGCAGCCAAATTATGGCCCACCAGCGCCAGTTCAACCGAATTATGGCCCACCAGCCCAATCCAATGCCTACTCGCAACAAGGCTTTAGCCAACCTCAACAGTATGGCCAGATGCCGCCAGCAAATTATGGCCAAGTGCCGATGGGTTATGCAGTGCCCAATCAAGCGGGCTATGCGGCGATTCCCGCCGCCAATGGCAGCATTCCTGCAATTCTAATGATTGTGAGTGCCTTGGCAATCTTGATTGGTATTTTTCTGCCATTAATTGTAATTAGTGGTACAAATATTAGCCTATTGCAAATGCTTGATCCTCAATATGCGCAAGATGTGGTAAGTGACGGGGCGGCAATATTTGTGTATGGTGTTCCGGCTGGAGCTGGGCTTATGCTATTGCTCGGTATCATGGCTTTTATCAAACGCCGTAACCTCTGGGGCGGCCTAAATATTCTGCCAAGTTTATTTGTTTTAGGTATTACAGGGTTATTACTGATTGGTGCAGCAGTCAGCGAAGATATCGATCAAGCAGGTTCGGGTTTGCTGCTCATGACGGTTAGTGCTGCGGCTGCATTGGTTGCAAGCATTGCCTTTTTGATTCGTAAGAAGCAGCCACGCTAATATGTTGTTATCTGTTGCAATTATTGCTCGCGATGAAGAGCGCCATATCGGGGCCGCTTTGGCCTCAATCGGCAATCTGGCGGCTGAGATTGTGGTTTTGCTCGACCCCCGTACCCGCGATCGCACCGCTGAAATTTGTGCTCAAGCTGGGGCACGTGTGGTCGAAGCGATGTTTGAGTCGTTTCCGGCGCAGCGCAATCGGGCTTTGGCCGAATGCCGAGGCGAGTGGGTGTTGTTTTTAGATGCTGATGAGCGGGTAACTCCCAACTTACAGCATGAAATTCGCCAGCTGTTGCAAGGCCAATCAAGCCATGTCGGCTATTGGATTCCGCGCTTCAATCGCTATTGGGGGCGAGCGTTGCGCGGCGGCGGTTGGTATCCCGACTATCAGCTACGTCTATTACAACGCAGCAAAGCCCAGTATGACACCACGCGCTTGGTGCATGAATTGGTGATATTGGATGGCAGCGAAGGCCAGTTAACCCAACATCTTGAACATATCAATATTGAATCGTGGGCCGAGTTGCGTGAAAAACAGCAGCGTTATGCCCAAGCCGAGGCCGCCACGCTCTATCGCAATGGCGTGCGCGTCAAGCCCCAAAACTATATTTTGCAGCCGTTGCGAGCAATTTGGCGGCGCTATATCACTTGGGGTGGCTATCGCGATGGCTGGTTGGGTATGCTTTTGGCCTTGGTGCTGGGCTGGTATGAGTTTAAAATGTACCTCGCCTTAGCCAAACATGGGGCTTAAATCAAAATGGGTTGGGGAAATTGCCCCAGCCCATTCTTGACTTGACATCATTGTTAATGTCTTCGCTCGCTTACTTAACCTTTGGTTTCTTGAGAAAGTTCAAAAAGAAACCAAACTCGATTTTCGGTCTGATCAATCATTGGTTCAAGCTCACTGGCGGTGGCCACATCATTGGCCTTATCGGCTACGTCATGGGCTTTGCGCAAGTTTTTTACCAAGGTTTGATTATCGCCAACCAACTCAGTTAGCATGTTTGCTGGCTCAACAAACTCAGCATTATTATCATCAATCGTTTGCAGTTCGCTGATATGGCCGATTGAGCGCAACGATGTGCCCCCAATGCGGCGAGCGCGTTCGGCCAAAATATCGGTTGTGGCAAAAATCTGATTAGCATGCTCATCGAACATCAAATGCAAATCGCGAAAATGGCGACCAGTCAAATGCCAATGGAAATTTTTGTATTTCATATATAGGGCAAACGAATTGGCCAAGCTGCGGTTGAGTGCCTCGATGACTGGGCCAGTCGCTTTTGCATCTAAGTCAGTTGGGGTTTTTAAACGTTTATCCATTTTACTTTTGCTCCTTCAAACAACGATTTTCGATTAATAGCATTGCAGATGATGTGCCATGAAATTGAGATTATGAATCCGATTCATGACACCTTGCGTTGCAAGGGATTGACAAGCCTTTAATCAATCCCTAGAATAAGCCCATCAATGCTTACACCTTGATTAACGTCTTTTACGGTTGTTGGATCTGCAACAACCGCGCCGCTGTAAACGTCGATGCAGAGAGAATCTCAACACGTTTTAATTCAGAAAGGGTCCACGTATGCGCCAGTATCTTGACCGCTATGTGATGCCGCTTTGGCAAACCTACAGTTCACCAGGGCAACCACTACGCCCGACAAATACGCGGGCGCTGCACACCATTTATGGCATTTGGTTGTTTGCATTTGTGCTCAAATTGATGGGTTCGGGCTGGGATGTGGCTTGGCACTTCCGCTTTTTACGCGATGATCTAGCCCCACCGCATATGATCAATACGGTTGGCACGATTATCGTGATTATGCTGGTGATGTTCCATACCTGGACAGGTTATGGGGTTGATCGGCTGACCTTGCGCTTGATGCAGGCGGGGATTTCGATCTTTCTGATTGCAATTCCGCTCGACTTGATTAACCACCGTTTATTTGGTCTCGACATTACCAGTTGGAGTCCAACTCATGCCTTATTGTATCTTGGCACGGCGGTGATGTTGTTGGGTGTGTTACGTGGCTGGTTACTGCTCACTCCCGAAAGCTCAATTAAAACAGTCTTTGGGATTGGCTTTTGGGCCTTTTTGCTCGAAGATTTCTTGTTTCCCTTAGGTCAACAAGAGTATGGTGTAATTGCAATCGAGGCTATCAACATTGGCAAGCCCTATGCTGATGCCGAATTGTTGCTCGAAGCAGGAGCTAATCCTGCTCGGCTAGCGATTCCAGTGCCAACATGGCTCTATCCACTGTGGCTGATTACCTCGTTGGTTTTGGTGCTTTTGGCTGCTCGTTTGGTTATGCGTGGGCGCTGGACAGCAACTCTGGTAGCAGGCAGCTATTTGCTCTATCGGGTTGTCTCGTTCTACATTTTGCGTGGCATTGAGTTTCCACCATCGTTTGTCCCATTATTTATGATTGGTACAGCCTTAGCAATTGATATTGGTATCACCTATCGGGTAAATGCTTTGGTTGCTGCAATAGGAACCTTGATTATGTTCTATGCAGGGGCATTGATCAGTTACCAAATCACCCTCATGCCGGAGATTCCCCTCGAGACAATTCCCATCGCAGCAATTCTTTTATACAGCGTTTGGGCGGGCGCACTCTGGATTGAGCGCAGCCCATATGTGGAGCGCTGGCGTACCTTAGTCTAGGTTGATTGAATAACACGGAGCAATTTACTGCTCCGTGTTGTTATTTAATGCCTGTTCGAGCCAATCGACTGTGAATTGCCCTACTTCATCTTCACGGGTTAGATAATAATGATCGGCCCATTTGAGCAAATGCCAGGTTTTTGGCTCAGTTGCTTGTTCAAACGCCGTGCGGGTTTCAATCAAATCGAAAAATTGATCGCGCTCGGCCACAATTGCCAATAACGGCCCATGTTGGCCTTGAGCACTCTCCTGTAATCCAACAGGGTTGGGCGTAACTGCCACGGTTGCCCGAATCGTTGGGTCGTTGGCCATCACCCGTAATACCAATTGTGCTCCAAACGACCAGCCAATTAAGCAGATTTTGGCCTGCGGTGCACGTTGCCGCGCTTCGGTCAAGGCTGCTTGCAAATCGAGAGCTTCGCCTGGGCCGCCACTAAATTCGCCTTGGCTTTGGCCAACCCCGCGTGAGTTGTAGCGTAAAACCCCCCAACCACGGTCGCGCAACACTTTGAAGGTTGCAAAAATCGCCCGCTGATCCATATTCGACATTGGCGGAAAATGATGCGCCAATACAGCAACCATTTGTGTCGATTGGCTTGGAGCTAGCCATTTGCCCTCAAGTAAGGTGCTGCCATCGGCAGAAAGAAAATGAATTGATGTTTGCATGGGATTACTCAACGATCCAACGAGCTTGGGTGGCATTTTCGATCAGCACCCGAGGCTCCGAATTTTCAGCCAAATTAACCGTCCAAATTGCCGAGGGTACGTTTGCTGAACCCACGGTTAAGCGCGTCCAGAGCAATTGTTGACTATCGGGAGTCCATTGTGGATCAACATTATCGTAGCCGCCGCCCGCCGTAATTGCCCGTGGCTCGCTACCATCAGCATTAACAACCCAAATTTCGCCACGAGGTACTTCACGGGTGCGGCGCACAAAGGCGATTTTCGTGCCATCAGGCGACCAAACTGGCGTAAAATCATCGGTATCGGTTTGGCTAGTTAAAGGCGTTTGTTGCTCAGTTGCCAGATCAAATACGATTAATTCGTTGCGAAAACCTGCTTGCGACTCCCGCAACACACTAATTACCAAGCGCTGATCATCAGGCGACCAATCAAAATCGCCGCTAAATGGAATGCGCCGCAACACATCGCTAAAATCGAATAAGACCAATTCGTTACGCAATGGATCGGTAAAGCCTAACAAGCGCCCAGCATTCGACCAATGTGCGCCGAAGGTGACAACATCGCCGCCTTTGACAACGGGGCTAACTTGAGTTCCATCGGGCTGCATCAACCAAAGTTTAGGCGAACCAACTCCGCCAGCACTAATTGTGCGCCGTTCATAGACAATTACTCCATTAGCAGGCGACCAATTTGGCGTGTAGCCAGTCCAATCGGCTGAGCCAGTGCTGGTAATCACCTGATTTTGGGTCAGATCAAACATTTCGATGCGGCTTGGTTGGGCTTCGGCTTGAGTGGCATAGGCGACTTTGCGCCCATCGGGGCTAAGGCTGTAATCGCTAACTTGCGGCACAAGTAATTGCTGCCCTTGACCATTGGCATCCGAACGCCACAATTCAGCTTGCTGGGCAGGATTGCGCAAAAACAAAATACCATTAACTTGAGCTTGATTTGAATTAGGGTTGGAAACTTGGCCTGCGCTGGGCTGTTGGCCAATCGTGACCAGCAAAATTACGATCGCTACCAAGCCTACTGATAAACTAGTTACAGTTCGACGACCTATCTGATCCATGACGACTCCTTGGGCATACTTGGCTTGATTATCACCCTATAGCCAGCTTTGAGCAAATGCGCTACGATAGGCAGAATGCCCGATTTAGTGAAGGAGGTCGTATGGGCTACAATGATCATGCTGAGGCAGCGGCGCAACATCAAGCACCAGTGCGCTGCGCAATTATTACTATTAGCGATACGCGCACCAGCGAAACCGATAAGAGTGGCGCACTGACCCATGAATTATTAACTGCCGCAGGCTTTGAAGTTGTCGAATATCGAATTATTCCCGATGAACCTGATCAGGTCGCTGAGTTTGTGCAACAGTGTATTGCGCGGAGCGATTGCGACGCTGTTTTAACCAATGGCGGCACTGGGATTGCCCGCCGCGATGCCACGATTGAGGCGATTGCCCCGTTGCTCGATAAAAAATTGCCGGGGTTTGGCGAAATTTTCCGTATGCTTTCCTACAACGAAATTGGCGCAGGAGCCATGCTTTCACGTGCGATCGCGGGTATCGCTGGCCGAACCTTGGTTTTTTGTATGCCTGGCTCGTCGGGAGCGGTGCGTTTGGCCATGCAATCGTTGATTTTGCCTGAACTAAAACACCTCGTTTGGGAAATAGCCCGCCAGTAATGCCATAACCCCGAACCAGCCAACCAAGCCCAAACAAGCCAATCAGCCAAACCCAAAGTATTGGCAGGTTTGGTTGGCTGGTCGCAGGCAAGCGTTGCGGCAAGCCCAAATCGGTAACGTGACGCACTTGTAAACGCCAAACATCATCGTAGCGGCTAACAATTCCAGTGACGTTTAATTGAGTTGATGTTGGCAGTTGAGGCAAGTTTTGGCCTTGCGCCAAGCGCACTTGCAAGGTCTGAGATCCAAACTCGACTAATAAACTATCGGCGTGGCGTTGTTTATAGCGTAATGGCAATTTAACCAACTGCCCAAGATTGGCTTGTTCTAGCTTCTTCGGTCTATGAATGACTAAATTGACTTGATTGTTAATAATTTTGAGATCATCAGCATCAGCCACAATCAGCTGTGGCTCTTGATGATAACTGCCAACTTTGGCCTGAATTTGCAGGTGCATTCCTTGACGTAATTGAGGCAAAGCGACGTTATTGCTGATAAATACCAACATTCCGGCGCTGGCATCTTGCAGATAAAACGCCCGTTGGCGGAACAAATTAAGTTCTGCACTGACTACGCCTTCAACCACAACTTGGCTATCGATGGGTGCTTGTTGGGCTTGGCCTAAACTCATGGTTTTGGTGGGTTGGGACTGTACAGGATTATTAGCTTGCTGCGGGCTGGGTTGCGCAAAAAGTTGCCATTGTTGGTTGCTTGGATGCCGGCCCCAACTTTGATCATAATCCAATTTGGCATAGCTAACCTGATCAATTACTACTCCATTTGGTTGGAGCAAACGCACCTCTTCGCCAGTATTGGTGAGGCTTAGTTTGCTTTGGCTGGCAAAAATCACCAGATACCCTTGGGAGGCGATGCGCATTCCAGCGGGGAAGCGCCATGGTCGCGAGCCTGCATCAGCTGTATCATCCAACTGCCAACCAGTTAAATCAACCTGAACATTATTTGGATTATACAGTTCAATCCATTCATCGCTGCTATTAGTTTCGCCATCAGCATTCCAATCGATGGCCCGGGGTGCTGGCAGAATTTCATTAATCTGCAGTGATGGATAGTTAGCTTGCAAGGCGATGGTTGGCTGAGCAGTCGGCTTGGGTTTGGCAGTTTTTGGCTTGGCAGTGGCTTTGGGTGTGCTGGTTGGTTTTACTGTACTCGTTGGTTTAGGCGTTTTGATTGCTGATATGGCGGTTGGTTGCGGCGCACGGTTGGGCTGGTTGGGCGTGGCTGGAGCATTATTTTGCCAACTCTCAGCGTCGGGAATACGGCTCCAAGTGGTGCTTGCTAGTGGTTTGGTATAGCTCAATCGATCAACTACCCGACCATCGGCCATAGCTAGTTCGACGCTATCGCCACTATCGTTGAGCAAGCTACTTAACGTGATTGTTAAAAATTGACCTTGGCTAATCTGGGTATTCGCAGCAATTCTGATTGTTGTGCCCGAATCATCGCTAATGCTCCAACTACTCAAATCGAGCGTTTGAGCATTGGTTGAATACAGTTCGATCCATTCATTGCCTAGCGGCGAAATTTCGTTGATCACAAGGCCTATGGGAATTGCTGCTAACTCGCGATTGCGATAATTAGGGCTGGCTCGCATGCCGTTGTGCCAATTCAAACCACCATCAGGCCAACGCCCAGCCGACAAACCTGGTAAGGCTGAGCTATAACTCCAAACTGTATATTCTTGCAAACGATAATCCAGCAAACGCACTATGTCACCGTTATCATTAAACAGATTGCTGCTGTAGATGGTGTGCCAACTACGTGGCTCAATCAAGCTATCGTCGGCGATCCGAATTGGCGTACCTCCCGCATTGGCCTGATCATCAAGCCACCAACCACTCAAATCGATTGCAACACTACTAGCGTTATATAACTCGACAAATTCCTCGCCAGTGTGTGGCCATGCTAAGACCTCATTGATCAGGAGTTGATGCGGTTCAAGGCTAGGGTTTTGGCGATTGCTGCTGGCTGGGGTGGCGCGTGAAGCTGCTTGCCATGGGCCAACCCCATCAGGCCAACGGCTCCAAGTGCGGTTGCTCAGACTGCTGGCGTAATCAAGGCTATCAGTGATAATGCCTTGATTGGTAATCAAATGAACGCTATCGATTTCAGCATTCAACAGCGTACCAACCGGAATCACCAAGAATGAATTGGGGCTGATGATGGTTGAATGTGGGATGGTTTGGGCTGCGCCGCCGCCCTCAAGCTGATCGTCAATTTTCCAGCCTTGCAAATCAAGCGATTCAGGGCCAAGGTTGTAGAGTTCAATCCAGTCGGTGCCAGTCAAGGGTTGGCTCATCACTTCGTTGAGCACAATTCGCGCGTGAGTGGGTACAATTGGTAAATCAGCCGGATTGCTTTGGCCTAAACTTGGCGCTCGATTCGTCGCCCACGTCCCCGTGCCATCGGGAATTCTGGCCCAAGTACGGTTGCTGATAGTTGTGTTATAGCTAAAAGCATCGATCAATTGGCCTGTTGAATCAAACAGCCGCACATCATCAGCACTATTGTTGTAAACATTGGTCATTGAAATTACCAGCCAACTTGTTGGCTGAATAATCATTTCAAGCAGGATTGGGTTGGCTCCAGCAACGGCATCATCAAGTTGCCAACCTTGCAAATCGATCGCCTGATCTCCAGCGTTGTATAGCTCAACCCATTCTTTGCCACTGCTTGGCGCTGCCATCAATTCGTTGATTCGAATCTGTGTTGGATTTGGCGTGGCGGTTGGGGTTTGGGTTGGCACTGAAATTGGAGTTGCTGTTTGGGTTGCTGGGGTTGGGGTTGGGCTTGGTTGATTTGTAGCTGTGCTTGTACTAGGTGGAACGGTTGTAGCCGTGTTGGTTGGAATTGAGGTTGGTGTGGTTTGGCTATTGGCGCTTGCTGGGGTTGGCGTGGTTGCTGCTTGCCATGAGCCAGTGCCATCGGGCATGCGGCTCCACGACAGGCCTTGGCTGGCACTGGTGTAGCTGTGCTGATCGATAATCTGGCCCGTAGGATCGAGCAAACGCACCTGATCACCACTGTTATTCAACACGTTGCTCAGTGACACAACTAACCAATCGTTTGGCGCAAGCAGCGTGGGAGTTGGCAAGATTTTGGGGCTGCTGCCACCTTCGATATCATCAACCGCCCAACCGCTTAAATCGATGATGGTTGTGGTTGGATTGTATAACTCCACAAATTCGCTGCCGCTGCTTGGAATCGCCAAAAATTCGTTGAGCACCACTTGGGTTGGGCTGGTTTGAGCCAGCATTGGTTGTGGCCAGAGCCAACCAAGCACCATCAATAGCCAAACAAATCGCTGCATAGCCGCCTCGCAATTGGAACACCAAAAGCCAAGATTGCCCTACTTAGATACACAAGTGAGGATTTTTTGGCATGTCCAAGTGAGCAATTTCGACCCAAGTTTTGCAATGACTGGCAGCTTATAAATCTACGACTTTCGTCCGATTTGCAAAAAATGAGCAACTATGCTATACTATCAAAGTCAACGGAAACGTTGAAGATAACTCGGTGATGGCGGATCGTCTAAAGGTAGGACAACAGTTTTTGGCACTGTTTATCTAGGTTCGAATCCTGGTCCGCCAGCCAACAAAACTCAGCAATTTTGCTGAGTTTTTTGTTTAACCTTGATATTTTGGCCTAACAAAAAAGGCTGGCGTATTGCCAGCCTTTGAAGCTTCAACATAACTACATTGGTGGCTTGATGCCGCTTGAAGCCACACTGACCGGATGCTCCTCTTTGACATTGACCCGATCAATTCCAGTCATCATCAAGCCCAAGAGGGCTAGCACCAAACAGCCAATCGTGCCAAACAGCGCTTGATCGCTATGTTTATCGCCAACCATGGCCATAACGCCACCAGTTAACGCTGGCCCAACAAAACTGCCAAGTCCATAACAAACGGTAAACATACCGCTTGCACCGCCTAATTTGGCTGGGGGAACCCGTGCCGCCAACACTGCTAAACCAATCGGGTAGAGCGTTCCAGCGAACGCTCCTAGCAGCATCCCGAGAAATAGGGTTAGCAAAAATGGTGGGTGTAGGGTCGAGAACAAGGCTGCCGCCGAAAGCAATGATAACGAGCCAATCAGCAATGGCCGATAGCCATAGCGATCAAGCATACGCCCAATTGGCACTTGGGCCACGATGTTGGCAATCACGGTTACCGAAATCAGCGTGCCAAGCTCCCAGTTGCTGTAGTTGAGGGTTGGCAGCAATGAAACTAGCGACAACGTGCCATAGCCATAGAGGAAGGCAATCGCCAAAGGCAAAATCAACGGACGGGTGATTTTAAAGCTCACGCCGCCGCTTTCATGCTCAGTATGGGCCACATGTGGCTCTGGTACAACCAATACCACAATTACGGTTGCCACAATCGCCGCAGCAACGGCTACCAAAAATGGATGGACAGGATTTTTGGTCCATTCATAAACTGCTGTGCCAATAATTGGGCCAGCCGCTGTACCGCTGGCAAGTGACATTCCATAAACTGCCGTGTTATGCCCACGCTGCGCAGGCGAACTAACCCTGCTAACATAGGTTTCAGCGGCAGTCCAAACGCACGACCAGCCAATCCCCTCGAAAATCCGCCACATAAAAAAGAGCGGGATATTATTTGTCCATGGCATTGCGAGCATGGCAACAGTGTAGGAAATTAAGCCAACGATCAAAAATAGTCGAATGCCAAATTTATCAATCGTGCGACCAATCGGCATGCCCGTTAGCACAAGGCTGGCGAACATCACGCTGGTACTCAAGCCCACGATAAATTCATCAGCGCCATTTTGTTCAAGCAAATGCGGAATCAACGGGTTGATGATCCCAATTCCAAGGGCAGTAACCGCAACGCAGAGATAAATTGGCCACATTGGATGACGCACATGCGTCGAAGGAACCTGCTGCATAATACTCCTCACGCTATTGCCCGCAACCCAGTTGGCCAGGTTTGGGTAATTACGGAGATTTCTTCATCAACAATCGTTTGGATGCCTTGGATATTTGGGTGAATATTGGTAAACCAACGCACATCATGGCCATGAATATGATCAAGTGCTGGCCCCAATACCGGAAAATCCTCATCGACTGAGCCAAAACCACGCGCCCGTAAATCCCAGTTGCCTTGTTGGGTTTCGCGTTTCATTCGCTCGAAAATATCGACCACCGCATAACCACGCTGCTGGGCAAGTTTGGCAATCATCCGATAAACTGGCTCAAGCTTGGAGTTACGATCAAAGGCATAATGTGCTGGATAATCGACGTAAATACCAGTCTCCAAGATAATTTTGGCTTGGGGATAATCGCGCTCGAACAAATCGCAAAGCTCGATCAATTTGGCTTCAAATGGCCCAATCCCATAGCGTTTACGATCATTCACGCCATACCGCACAATAATCAGATCGATTTCGGGATAGCGAGCCATCGTGCGATCATAGCGTTTGAGAAAATCCTCGGTTGCTTCACCATCTAAGCCTTCATTATGGACAAGCGTTTCGTCGGCAAAGACGCTACGCAAACGGGTTTGCAGCAAGGCATCGCCACGCTGATGCGGCAATGCATACGAACAAGCAACCGTACAATCACCAACTTGCAAAACCAACGGGCCAGCCATCCAGAACCTCCGCCGAAACGTTGATATTTGCGGCATCCACAGCAAACATCACATACGGCAGTATAGCGGTCTCGTCTACTTTTGACAACTTTTAGCATGACATAAAACGAGTTTTTGGATTACGACAGTTCGTTTCAAATCCTAAACTCATCAAACGCTCATTCTGGTAGCGATCAAAAAAGCGTCCTGTCATACGACGACAGAACGCTTGAAGTTTGTTTTAGTTTAAGCGGGTTTTTTTAGATGCGACGGCGACGGGGAGCACGCATAAACGAAATTACCAAGGCAAACAAAGTTGCGCCAATAATTGACCAGATAATAGGGAAGGGCTTGCCTTCAATATCGAGAGTCAAAAGTTCGGGCAAACCTAAATTGGCAGCCAACCATGAGCCGAGCAATGCGCCGATAAAGCCAACCCCAATTGAGGCCAACAAACCACCCATGCTATAGCCAGCAATCGCTTGACCAGCCGCACCACAAACCGCCGCAATCAATAACATCAACAATAAGCCAACAACTGAAAATTCCATGATTTTCCCTCCTAAATGTGATATTCATAATCCTATCTGTCATCTGCTATTCTGTAAAAGCAAATGTTGTGCCATGAGTAAGGATGAATGATGAATGATGAAGGTGAAAGAGGCTAGGATTAACTCAAAAGCGCGGCGTGAAGGATGAAACGTTGGGAGATCTGAAGCTAATCGGGCAAATCTGTGGCAATCTATGGCTAAAAACAACTTAGCGGCCTTCGTGCCCTTCGCGGTTTCCGCCCTTCCTAACTACCCCTAAGGATTAACCATCTTCTCACCAAAACAGGACAATTAGTGGCGATCTTTTGCCCCAGCCTTTGTTACAATAGATAGCACGATTATTGTCAAGATAGATAAAGGGTTGCCCATGGCTTCATCAAGCAGTTTTATCATCGTTCTTTTAGTGGTGGCAGTGATTGGCTGGTTGGCCACTGTCCATTGGATTCGGACGCACGAGCGTATTTCAGCCCGATTGAAGCGACTTTTGGTGCTCCCTGCTTGGTTTCCATGGATGGGCGCAGCACTGGGCGTGCCCGTAATGCGCGGCGATATGCCACTAGGCGATTTGGGCAAGGCCATCGCTAGTTTTGTGGTTGGCTTGGGTGTTTTTTTACTGACTCGCCGCGAAGCCTAAATATTTCCCCAGCTACCTCAATCAAATAACCAGCTTTTTTAGCAAATAACCATTTCTAGATTGAACCCATGGTTGCAGCAATTCAGCCATGGGTTTGCTCATGCCTAGCCCCTGAATAGGAATAATAGGGGTGTTATTCATTCAATAGTTGTATGCAAAAATTAGCATATCGTGATATGATAAACCTATTGCTGCTTAGACAGGAAGCCGACAGATGCTTGAAAAACGCACATTAGCTCAAACTTTGCATATTCCACGGCAATGGCCGTATATGTTTCGGGCGTTGAACCATCGCAATTTTCGCTTGTTTTGGTTTGGTCAACTTATTTCGCTAATTGGCTCATGGATGCAATCGCTGGCGTTGCAATGGCTGGTCTATCAACTGACTAGCTCAGCCTTTGCAATGGGCACGGTTGCCGCATTAACCTCATTGCCAGTGCTCTTGCTCTCGCCATTTATGGGTGTGGTGGTTGATCGCTATCCCAAGCGCTGGGTGGTGTTTTGGGCCCAAATGGGCGCGATGATTTCATCGTTGATTTTAGCAATTTTGACCTTTAGCGATAGTGTGCACTATTGGCATGTGTTAGCCTTAGCACTAGTCAATGGGGTGGTTAATGCCGTTGATATGCCAGCGCGTCAAGCCTTCACCTCAGAAATGATTGGCAATCGTGATGATCTGATGAATGCAATTGGCCTGAATGCCTCGATTTTCAATGGTGCACGGGCAATTGGGCCAGCCGTTGCCGCAATGTTGGTGAGCGCGGTTGGTTTGGCTTGGGCCTTTTTGCTGAATGGTTTGAGTTTTATCGCTGTGCTAATTGGCTTGATGATGATGACGGGCTTGATTGCGCCAGCGCCACGCAAAAGCGACAGCTCATCGGTGAACGATTTTATGGATGGCGCACGCTATTCCTTGCAAACGCCCTTGATTCGCATCATTTTGGTGTTGGTGCTGGTGCCAAGTATTTTGGGCTTTGGCTATACCTCGTTGCTGCCAATTTTTGCCGACCAAATTTTGCAAACACCACTTATCCCTGAAGGCTCAACCCGTTTGGGTGCGATGATGGTGGCGAATGGCATCGGCGCATTGTTGGCCGCGTTGCGAGTTGCCCGCACCAATGCCCAAACTGATCGGCGCAAATTATTGCTGAATGGGGCGCTTGGTTTTGGCCTAGGCATCTGTTTGTTGGCCTTCAACCGCTCGTTCTGGTTGGCCTTACCAATTATGACCTTCACCGGTTTTTCGATGGTCAGCTTTTTGGCTACCGCCAACACGATTTTGCAAACCACCGCGATTGACAGCTTGCGCGGACGGGTGATGGGCTTTTATGTGATGACCTTGGTTGGCTTGGGCTTGGTTGGGAGTTTGCAGGCTGGGTTTGTGGCTGAACATTGGGGCACGCCGATCGCAACTGGGATTGGTGGCTTGGCCTGTGTGATTTCGGCGTTACTTGGTTTGCGTTCCAAAGCCTTGTTGACCTTGGTTCCACAGAAGGAACAAGCCTAAGTAGGAGCTACGCAATGGGGCGTGTAACAACGCCGTGATCGTTTTCAGGCGATCATGGCGTTCTTAATTTTAGCGACACACAAATAAACCGACTGCTTTTTGAATTGGAAATAGACCTTGATTGGCAGCTAACTGTTCGCTGACCAACTCACGACAAACTGCCAAGTTTTCCTCGCTTAGGCGTTGAGTCGAACGCACATACTCGACGATTGGCTCAACCTCGGTCACGGCCAAATTATTTTCGAATTTGATCATTTCAACCTGCTCGAATTGACTTTGTAGCAAGGCCTTGCCATTTTCGAGCGTAAAACTCAGACTGAATGGCGTAACATCGGCGCTAGGATCGACGGCTTGAATCAGTTCTTTGATTTCGTGCATATGCTGATTGCCATTGGTTGCCGCGAAAAATGTGCCATTTGGTTTGAGTACTCGGCGAATTTCGGCCAAAGCCAGTGCCTGGTCGGCAACGTGATAGAGCATATGGTTTGCAATCACTACATCAAACGAGGCATCAGCAAATGGCAAATAATGGGCATCGATCTGGCTAAAATTCAATTGTGCTAAATCGGCAAGTTGGGTTTTGGCAGTTTGCACCATACCCAAAGAATGGTCGCTATAGCTAATTTGTAACTGGCCCAAATCGTGGCGATGCTCGTGCCATAAACGCCCAGTGCCGCCGCCAAGCTCCAAAACTCGGCCTTCACTCGGCAATTGCATCACATCCCACAGCCAATCGACCCAATCTTGGGGATTGGTGCTAAATCGCTCGTGAATCGCGATGCGGGCTTGCAGATTATTGCTGGTGCCATATTGTTGGGTTAATTGCTGACGCATGGTCATAATCAAGCTCTCCCATAATCTATCCTAGCCTTGGAAAATATGTTGATTGTGGTAGCGCAAAAAGGCAGGATCAGGCTGAAACCGTGCAGGTATTTCAATTTGCCCTTGATCGTAGGCCAATAATAAATCGTTTGTGGCCGAGTTAGCTGAGGATTTGATGAGGGTTGATGCAACCTGAATTCGATAATCGGGAGTAATTGTGATCAAGCCACGATCAAAAGCCCGATCATGCAACGCATTCAAACATAGCCCATTATGCGGATTGACTCGTTGTTCGGCGGCATGTGCCCAAGGGATAATGTGGCTGGCATTCAACAAACTCGGAATATTTAAGCCAGTGATGCAGCAACGCTGATCATAGGCTGCGAGCACCAGTTTACGAAAAAAATGCTGATTCACCCGAACTCGCCGGAGTTGCTCACGCTCTAAACCTTCGATGATTGGCAGTTCAAGCAGGCTCGTTTCAGGCTCTGCTGCCTCTGCTGGCGATAATTTTGCCAACAATTGTTCACTTTCAAAGGCCAAAGCTTCCCAATTATTATAAAACTCGTTCCAAATTGCTAGATCGGCTTTGCTGCCATGGCTTGCTCCTGCAATACCACGTTGTTTTAAGGTTGGGTCAAGGCTGGCAAAATTTGATAATTTGAAAGATACAGCTCCTGGAGAACGCCTGATCAATTGAGCCAAGGCAATTACTTGGGGATTTTTGGCATTGATTTTACCAAAAGGGATCTGATAATAAAGATTGAAGGCAAGAATTAATTCATCACGTTGCCAAAGATTTCGACTCATCGCTATCTCCTCAACAAAAGACCAGCCGCAAATAACTGCATTTACGGCTGGCTGCTGGCCTAAACCTGTTCGCTACCAGTGGCGAGGTAGTAGAACAAGGCCATGCGCATGGCTACGCCATTGGTAATTTGGGTTTCAATCACTGAATGCGGGCCAGTTGCCACATCGGGCATAATCTCCACGCCTTCGTTCATCGGGCCTGGGTGCATCACAATCACGTTGGAGTTGGCGCTGGCGACGCGGGTGGCATTCAGGCCAAAGCGGCGGCTATATTCGCGCAATGATGGTAGCAAGCCGCCTTCCATTCGTTCGTGTTGCAAACGCAAAGCCATCAGCACATCAGCACCTGCAGCCGCTTGATCAAGGCTATGCGAAATTTCAACCTTGGGCCAGGTGCTTTGCCAATATTTGGCAGGGCCGATCAAGGTTGGTGGGCCACAAACCACCACTTTGGCCCCCATCGTTGTGAGTGCCCACAAATTCGAACGAGCCACGCGGCTATGCAAAATATCACCAACAATCACCACTTTTTTGTCGGCCAGCTCGCCCAGCCGTTCGTGCATCGTAAACAGATCAAGCAAGGCCTGTGATGGATGGGCATGACGACCATCGCCACCATTAATCACTGAGCCACGGAAATGCTGAGCCACAAGATAGGGTGAGCCACTTTGGCCATGGCGCATCACAATATAATCGGCTCCCAAGGCTTGCACCGTGCGCACCGTATCAACTAACGATTCGCCTTTTTTGACGCTGGTATCTTTGGCTCCAAGGCTGAGCACATTGGCCGAGAGCGCTTTGGCCGCCAGTTCAAATGATGAACGAGTGCGGGTGCTATCTTCCCAAAACATATTGACCACAATTTTGCCGCGCAAGGTTGGCACTTGCTTAACCGGACGCTCCAGCACATCCTTCATCTGGGTGGCGATGGTCAAGAGCGTGCGTAACTCATCGGCACTCCAATCATCAAGATCAAGCACATGCCGACGGCGCGGAGTAGTGGTTGGCGAACTCATAAAAATTCTCCATCTATAGCAAGTAGCAACTAATAAACAAAAGCGCTTAGGTTATGGCCTAAGCGCCTTGACGGTTTAGCGACGGGCTGGCAAGGCTGCTCGCCAACGTAACGCCGCTTCAATAAACAGATCAAGCTCGCCAGCAAGGGCAGCTTTGGGATTGGTATGCACAATTTCGGTACGCGGATCTTTGATTGTTGAGCGCTTGCCCAAGTGATAGCTGCGCACCACCGAACCCCAAGCATCGTCACTGGGTTGAATAAAATCATCAAGTTGTTTCATTGCCAAGCGCCCTAACAGGATGCTCAGCAACATTTCGCGCACTGCTCGTTCGCTGCCAGCACAAGCAAAGGCGGCTGTGCCACTGTAACGATGCAGCGCCCGCCCAGTTACCCGCAACTTACGCAAGAAATAGCCATCGGCGCGGGTATTCATCACGGACATTTCGATCTCGCTGCTGGCTGGGGTAGGCGTATCTTCGGTTGGCACAGGCAACACGCTAATTTGCACTTGGGTCACGGTTTTGAGCCGTGGCTCGCCGCCAGTTTCTGAGATGCGATGCGTGCCTGCTTCGCTGCGCAATAAGCCAAACGCGCCAGAACCGCTAATCTGCAAAGTTACGCGAATCAGATTATCTTCGGCGGGCGTTTCGTCGATCACTTTGGCCTCAAAGCGCTTGCCCAGCGACCATTCCAAGTAGGCGTTGGCCAAGTTGCGAACCCAGCGCAAGCCCGCTTGGTCGCTCTCCAAAATGATATAGGCATCGTGCCAATCTTCGGGGTTGCTGAACAACATTTCGAGTTCGGCAAAGCGTAAATCACGCTCAAGCCGTTTGGCCATACGCATCAGTTCGGGGAACAAACGCCGTTCGTTGCGATCACGAATCCGTTGCAACAGTTGGGCCGCATCATCATATAAACGTCGTAGATCGTCGCAGCGGCCAACGCGTCGTGCCACATTACTCAATTCTGTTAGCAAAAATTGCGCTTGTTCATGATCATCCCAAAAGCTGGGGCTAGACATTTCGTCCATCAACTCGGTTTGGCGTTCACGGGCCTCAACCACATTCAATTGTTTGATCAGATGATTGAGCCGATTATGCAGTTGCTCGATAAATTGCGCTGCTTCTTCGATCGTTTGGGGCAATTGCAGCGCTTGCTCCTCAGGCGATGGTAGCAGCGGCTCGTCATCATCATTCGCTACCCACGAAGCCTTGATTTGCTCGCGGGCCACGTATAAGCGCAACAAGCCATTGGTTTGCTCTGGCCGCGTTAGCAAGGCCGAAGCCAAAGGATAGGTGACCATCTTTTCGATTTGGCGCTTGAGATAGCGTGCGCCATAACGGATGCTATAGCCATGTTTGAGCAAAATATCCAACACAGCATCGTCAAGTTCAACTTGCACGTTGCGCCGCACCAAGCCCTCACGCTCGAATAATTTGCGCATTTCGCGGGCGGCAATTTTGCGCATATCGCTTTGCGAAAGCGGCTTGAAGAAAATCACTCCATCAAGCCGATTGATAAATTCAGGCGAGAAAAATTCTTCAGTTTCGCGCAATACTCGCCGTTCAACTGCTTCAATGCCTTCGCGGGCAGCAAAACCCCAAGTCTCGCCTTGAACAATCGTTGCGCCAAAATTGCTGGTCATAATGATGATCGTGTTACGGAGGTTAATTTCTTCGCCCATTGCATTGACCAAAATACCTTCATCGAACAATTGCAAAAAACGATTGAAAATTGAGCGATGGGCTTTTTCAAATTCATCAAGCAAAAGCACTGCAAAGGGCAAATTGATCAGCGCCATGGTCAGTTTGCCCCGACGTTCAGCATCGCTATCGCCCCATGTTCGGCCAAATAATTGGGCAAAATCGTATTCGCCGCTGTAATCGGCCATATTGAAGCGCACAAAGCGTTCTTCGCTACCAAACAAGGTTGAGGCTAGAGTTTTAGCTAGCTCGGTTTTGCCTACACCAGTTGGGCCAAGGAAAAAGTATACGCCCATTGGCCGCGCCGGATCGTGCAAGCGGGCTTTGAGCAAGGCCAACTTTTGGACCATGGCAATCACTGAGGGGTCTTGGCCTAACACGCGTTCGCTGAATGAACGACGCAAAGCAATTTCATCGAAGCGCTCATTTTCATCGAGCAATAATTTGGTCAGGCCGGTGCGATTGCCAAAACACTCAACCACATGGCGCGGCAATACTTCTGATTCATGCTGACGTTCAGCTAGGAGTAACGAATCTTCCAGCAATTCAATCGCCTTGCCAGGAAACGCTTGGTTCAGAATAAAGCGGCCTGCAATATCAATCGCAGTCGCTTGGCTGGCGGCCTCAATCGTGGCGCGTTGGCGATGGCGTTCAGCCACATGCTGCACAATTTCGGCAACCTGCTCGGGTTTGGGAATCGCCAATTGAATCGAGGTAAACAAATCGGCGAACGATTCGCGATCGGCAGCGATCGCCTGCCATCGATCTGGGCGGGCTTCAGCGATAATTTTCAACTTGCCGCTGTGCAAATTTGACTCAAGCGCGGCGGCCAAATCATCATCATCATCATCGCCACGCTTGACCCCTGCCCCAACCGCCGCATGAATATCGCGAATAAATAACAATACCGCGCCATGTTCAGCCAATTTGCCGAATAAGGTTGAGAGATTGGCTCGCCAGCCCTCGCCAAATTGCAAACCAGCTAACAACGAGGCTGGAGTCATCTCATACATCGGCAAATCGCGCAGTTTTTCGGGCATATCTTGGGGGGTTTTAACCAAACGCCGCACCAACTCATGCACCAAGGCGGTTTTGCCCGAACGCGCTTTGCCCAAAATAATTGGATTCACATGATCCATCGAGGTGAGTAATTGCTGGACTGCCAGCAAATCTTCATCGCGCAAAAAGGCTGGGCGCAACTCATCGCGTTCAGCACGAGCGCGAAGGTCAATCGTACAGCGGCTCAACAAATTGGCTAGTTCTTCATCTTCAACCATAATTCTCTGCTCACCTAACAATGGTGCAAGTTCATCAAGGGTCGCCAACAACGCAGCAGTTTCTTCGCGGCCATCAAGTTGCAATGGTGCCACCGCTGCTCGTTTGCGCCGTGACCCAACCTGCTCCAAAAAGCGTGATGTCCGTCGCCGTCGTCGTGCTTGCCCGCTTCGCCCCATCAGTCCTCCTGCACAATTACAACACTATCTTGGGCTGAATCAATTTCACTGAGTTGCACATCAACCCGCTCATTTTTGGCGGTTGGAATATTTTTGCCCACAAAATCGGCGCGAATTGGCAACTCGCGATGGCCGCGATCGACCAGTACGGCCAGTTGGATGGCACTTGGGCGACCCCAATCGCTCAACTCATTCAAGGCGGCGCGGATGGTGCGTCCGGTGTAGAGCACATCATCGACCAACACCACCACGCGTTTGCCTAATTCGGGCAAAATCGTGCGGCCTAAGATGGGGGCTGGCCCACGCGAATGTAAATCGTCGCGGTAAAGGCCAATATCAAGCTCGCCGACTGGCACCTGCACATGCTCGGTTTCGGCGATCATCGCGGCCAAGCGGCGAGCCAAGGGCACACCTCGTCGATGAATCCCCACCAGCGAAACCAAACTAGCTCCAGCGTTGCGCTCAACGATCTCATGGGCGATGCGTTTGAGGGCGCGGCGAATTTCCTCGTCATTCATCAACTGTTTGGGTGTCATGGGATCTTGCTCCTGCCAGCAATAGCGTATTGTCTATTGTAGCCCCGATTGGCTGGCGGCGCTACCACACAGCGACCTAGGGCTAATGAATGATTTAGCCGCCCAAGCGAACCCGCACCAAGCCTTTAATATCTTGCCAGGCGGTTTTAACAATTTTGACCGTCGTGCCCAAATCTTCGATCCATTCAACTGGCACTTCAAAAATGCGATAGCCCCGCCGTTCAGCTTTGAGCAACAATTCAGTATCAAAAAACCATTCGTTATCGCGCACCATTGGGATGAGTTCTTGGGCTGCTTGACGCGTAATCGCTTTGAAGCCACATTGAGCATCACGAAAACGATGCCAAAACAGCACTCGAATTAACAAATTGTAGGCGCGGGAAATCATTTCGCGCTTCCATTGACGCGTAACAATCGCTCCGTGCATCAAGCGTGAGCCAGTGCCAAGGCTATAATCGCTGTGAATTAGGGCAGCAAGCAATGGTGGTAAGGCCCGCAGGTTGGTCGAAAGATCAACATCCATATAACACAGGATATCGGCTGAACTTTTGAGCCAAGCAGTGCGCAACGCCCGGCCTCGCCCACGTTGCTCCAAGCGCTCAAAATCGACCTCGCCAGGAAAACGGCTGCGCAGATCTTGGCAAATTTGGGGCGTGCGGTCGGTTGAGCCATTATCGGCAACGATGATACGCCAACGATAGGGGCACGAGGCCTGCAAAAAATCGCGAAGGGCTAAGACGCTTTGCTCTAGCTGCTGCTCTTCATTCAATACCGGAATTACGATATCAACAGAGTAGTCGGTGTGTGCCATACAACCTCGGAGAAACAACAAACCCTAAGCCGACGATCCGACCTAGGGCATGAGCGAAAATGGGCAAAAAATTGCTATTGAGCTACACGCCTTCGCAGCCTCGCCGGACCGCATTTAAAGGACTGCTCGATTATAGTTGGCAGCTTGGGTAGTGTCAATCCTCGATAAGTATGAAGGATGAAGGATGAGGGATGAAGAAGAACATAGAGCATAGGGAGTGTAGTGACAGGCGGTAGGCTATCGGAGCAAAAGCCAAAAGCCAATAGCCACACTCTGCGCCTCTGCGTTAAGTTCCCGGGCCTTATGTTCTTTGCTCTATGTTCTATGTTCTTTTTATGGTTAATCCATCACAACACCACGACATTCACCAAGACCAATTTTTAGGCCATCGGCAGCACCGCACCAGCCGCGGATAATCACTTCATCGCCAGCTTGCAAAAAGCGGCGTTGCTCACCATTGCTGAGCTGAATTGGCTCTTGGCCGCGCCAGGTTAGCTCCATCAAACAGCCGCGTGAGTTTTTGCTTGGGCCTGAAATCGTGCCGCTGCCCAATAAATCGCCAGGCTGTAGATTGCAACCATTGCTGGTGTGATGGGTCAGCATTTGGGCAAATGTCCAGTACATATCACTAAAATTGCCAAGGCTGATGACTTCGGCGGCTTGGCCTGCTGCACGCATGCTGGCAGTTTGTAAGCTGACTTCCAATACCAAATCAAGGCCGCCAGCGCTGCGATTGGCTGGGCTATCCAAGTAGGCGAGTGGCGCAGGATCGTCGGCGGGACGTTCGAAGGCGGGGCAGCGATAGGGGGCAAGGGCTTCGAGGGTGACGACCCATGGCGAGATGCTGCTGATGAAATTCTTGGCCAAAAACGGCCCGAGCGGCTGATATTCCCAGGCTTGAATATCGCGTGCCGACCAATCGTTGAGCAAACAAACCCCAAATACATGATCTTCGGCCTGCTCAATGCTGACTGACTGACCTAAATCGTTGCCCTGACCAACCCAAAAACCCAGCTCTAGCTCGTAATCGAGCAAGCGACATGGCCCAAATGTTGGTACTTCAGCCTCGGGAGCTTTGGTCTGACCATTGGGTCGTTTGATTGTTGCACCGCTAACCCGAATCGATGAGGCTCGCCCATGGTAGCCGATTGGCACATATTTATAATTGGGCAAGAGTGGATTGTCAGGGCGGAACATTGAGCCAATGTTGGTCGCATGAAAAATCGAGGCATAGAAATCGGTGTAATCGCCAATTGTGGCAGGCAATGCCATTTCGGCCTCGGCTTGAGCCAACAGTAGTGGGGTTAATTCGGCTTGCAAGTTTGTGCCTTCGCGCAGCATTCGGCTGAGTTGCAAACGAATAGTGCTCCAAACCGCAGGCGTTAGGCTCATTAATTGATTCAGGTTTTCAGCCCGACAGGCTGCCAAACTGGCTTGATCAAGCTCGTTCAAATAATCAGCAGCTTTGTTTAAATCAAGAATTTCAGTGCCGATTGCTACGCCGATGCGCCAATGCTCTTGGCTAGCTTGGCGGCGAAACACGCCAAACGGCAAATTTTGAATCGGAAAATCGGCTCCAGCGAGGTTGGCGCTGGCTACCCAACTGCGCAAGTCTGGATCATGGGTTTCGTTTAACATTTAATTGGTTGCTCCATAGGCCAAGGCTGGCTGCTCGATAAAGCTGGCAAATTCGTTGATCGGCTCCTCGAACGAGCACGAACCAAAGGCAATTAAGCCGCTGTGGCGCACGGCCAACAAATCATCAGGCTCAAAATGCCAGTTACGCCAGCTCATTTTTTGCTCGGTTAGCTTAATTGCCGCAGGATCATGCTCCAGCAAGGCTGCGAGCACCTCTTGATGGGCGGCATTTTCTTGCAACAACGCGCTAGCTAAAATCAGATTGAGGTAGCCATACATCCAGCCCTCAGCACTATCCGTTGCATAGGTCAGGCGATATTGGCCACGCAAAGGGTGGTGTAAACCAGCAGTCGCTTTATAGGCGACCCCATTGCTGATACAGGCATGCAGAAAGCGCACAATCTGTTCTGGTTCAGGAAAAGCTTCGGCGATAATCCCACCAGTGCGAAGTTTGGCGCGTAACCCAGTGCTTCGCAGGGCTGCGATTAAATGGCTTGGATCGTGATCATGGGGAATTTCAACGAATATTGTAATTTGTTCAGGCATGGCCGCATGAATCGCCGCGATTTGTTCGAGGCTCTCGGCCTTAACTTCAGCTGTATCAATCACGAACCAACCCTGATAACGCTGATTAAGCGCTGGGATTTCGGCAAGTTGAGCAAGATCGTTAGCTAAGAGGCTGATTATCCAAGGCTGGCTTGGCTGCTTGCCAAGGCTGGTTTGCCATTCGGCAATCCGGCTGTAGGGCAAAATAAAACGGGCTAAATAGCCGTGTTGGTTGCTAGTACGATAGTTGGCATACTGGCTGGTCGC
Organism: Herpetosiphon gulosus; assembly: GCF_039545135.1. Taxonomy (NCBI): domain Bacteria; kingdom Bacillati; phylum Chloroflexota; class Chloroflexia; order Herpetosiphonales; family Herpetosiphonaceae; genus Herpetosiphon; species Herpetosiphon gulosus. The sequence goes on from NZ_BAABRU010000010.1 coordinate 231,636, forward strand.
TTGATCCATGGCTAGGGCGGCTGGTGGAAAAAGCCCTGCATAATCGATCAATCCAGCGAGCAGTGGTTCCCAAATCGGTGACATATCCAAAATCCTCCACGTCATTGTGGGACATACGATATCCGATGATACTTCAAGTGTACGTGAAGTGAGCACTTGGGGCAAATAGTTGAGATTCATTCCATCGCAAAACCGAGCGTCAGTCTAAATCCAGAGACTGATGTCAAATCATTTAAGTTATGGTCAAATAAAGCTAGCAACGGAATTCAAGCAGCGCTTAATCTCAAGGCCCAAAGGAGCCAACCACGCAATGGATGAACGTCGATTAATTCGGGTTAGTAAATATCTGAGCAAACATCTACGCCATCAACCAGAGCGCTTGGGATTAACGCTTGAACCAGGTGGTTGGGTTGGGGTTGAGCAACTTTTAGCGGCCTGTGCGGCCAATAATTTTGCAATTAGCCAAGCCGAGTTACTGGAAGTTGTTAAACAGAACAACAAACAGCGTTTCGGCTTCGATCCAACTGGCCAAAAAATTCGCGCCCACCAAGGCCACAGCGTGGCGGTCGATTTAGGCCTCGTGGCCCAGCAACCGCCAACCATCCTGTATCACGGTACAGCCAAACACAACTTAGCAACAATTTTGAGTGATGGACTACGGCCTATGCAACGCCAACATGTCCATCTCTCGCGTGATCGGGTGACGGCGCTACAAGTAGGGGCACGTCACGGCCAAGCAGTGATTTTAATCGTCCAAGCTGACGAACTATATCGGGCTGGACAAGCTTTCTTTTGCAGCGACAACGGCGTTTGGCTGACCACCGCCATCGCTCCTGCCTATCTGACGCTTGAAAGCTAAGGCGCTTGGGTTGTTCTGAGGCGGCAGATCGGGCTATGCTATAATACGCCCATCGCGCTTTGGCCACCCATGATCCAGCAACATCCACGGATTTTCCGCGATGTTTTGGCTCTGCGTGGGTAGATGAGGAACTTGCTCATGCCATTTGTAGACATTCTGTTGCTGCTTTTCGTTGTGATTGGGCTATTCTATGGCTTTTTTCAAGGCATGTTAAAAGTTGGTGTTGCCATTTTCGTTTTTTACCTAACGATTGTGCTTTCATCACTATATTATCGGCCATTAGCCTTGATGATCAGCAAAAATTCGACAACACCATTCCAAGTTTTGGAAATGTTATCGTTTTTGATTTTGTTGTTCGTACTATTTTTTATTTTGCTGTGGGTGGCCAGCTATACCTTTCGCTATCTCAAAGTTGGCGGTCAACTCCAATATATCGATAAGGTAATTGGAACCTTCCTTGGGTTAATTCTCGGGGCAATGATCGCCAGTATTTTTGCAATGATGTTACGGTATTTATTTACAACAAATGCAGCAGCAGTGCTCGATTATCCAGCGATGAAGTTTCTACAAGCTAGCACACGGGCATCAGTATTAAAAGATGTATTTTTAAATATTATCTTGCCGCTGATTTACGGGCCAATTAGTCCAATTATGCCCGATAGTGCTGATACATTATTCCGTAGTATTCAACGGTAATCGTGCAGTGCTTTTGCACTTGCAATAGAAGAAGTTTCGTGATGATATCAGAAGTTGTACTCCAAACCCTTGAGTTCGATAAAGTTCGTGATCAGCTTGCACGTCATGCTGCGTTTAGCGCAAGCCGTGAGTTGGTTGCGCAACTCCATCCATCAACCGATGGGCAGTGGATTCTGCAGGCGCAAATTCGTACCAGTGCCGCTCGTGCTTTAATTGAATCGTTTGCCGATGTCTCAATTGGCGGTGCTCGTGATGTTCGCCCTGCGGTGGAACATGCTCGTCGTGGTGGGATTCTTGAGGCGAGTCGGGTACAAGAAATTGCCTCTACCCTCAGTGCAATGCGGCGGTTGCGCGGCCAAGTCTTGCGCAATCATCCCGATTTTGTGCCATTACACCCTTTGGCTGATCAACTGCCAAATTTGGCCACGCTGGAACATGAAATTGAACGCACAATCGGCCCTGATGGCGAGGTTTTAGATAGTGCTTCGGCTGAATTGGGCCGCTTGCGTAGCGCCATTCGGGTGGCGTTTAATCGGTTGCAAGAGCGTTTGCAAGCAATTATCAATTCGTCGCAATATGCTGATGTGCTGCAAGAGCCAATTATCACGGTGCGCGATGGCCGCTATGTCGTGCCAGTCAAAGCGCCGCAACGCCGTGCCTTACGCGGGATTGTCCACGATCAATCATCGTCGGGCGCGACCCTGTATATCGAGCCATTGGCCACGGTTGAGTTAAATAATCAGTGGCGTGAGCTGCAATTGGCTGAACGCGAAGAAATTCAGCGCATTTTGGCGGCACTTTCGGGCAAAATTGCCAATGAAGGTATGGCGATTATTGTTGGGGTTGAGGCTACCGCTGAATTAGATTTAGCCTTTGCCAAAGCCAAATATAGCATTAGCCTGCGGGCTAACCAACCTGCGATCAATACTCCAGCTCCCGTCGATGATCTGCACCCCGAATCAACCCTGTCGTTGCTCAAAGCCCGCCATCCCTTGCTCAACCAAGATCTGGTTGTGCCAACCGATGTCTGGCTGGGCGGCCCAACTCAGATGATTATTATCACTGGCCCGAATACTGGTGGTAAAACGGTGGCGCTCAAAACCGTCGGTTTGATGGCATTAATGGCCCAAGCGGGTTTGCATATTCCGGCCCATCAAGGCTCACGTCTCCCCATTTTTGGTAAAATTTTTGCTGATATCGGCGATGAACAAAGCATCGAACAAAGCCTCTCGACCTTCTCCTCCCACATGACTAACATCATCCAAATCTTGGATCGGGTAACCCCCGATTCGTTGGTGTTGTTTGATGAATTGGGTGCTGGCACTGATCCGGTCGAGGGTGCTGCTTTGGCCCGCGCGATTATCGAACGCTTGTTGAATGTGGGATGTTTGGCGATGGCAACCAGCCACTATGCTGAACTCAAGGCCTTTGCCTATAGCACTGATGGGGTTGAAAATGCCTCAGTTGAGTTTGATGTTGAAACCTTATCACCAACCTATCGACTTTCAATCGGCTTGCCAGGCCGCTCGAATGCTTTAGCAATTGCTGAACGCTTGGGGCTTAAACGCGATTTGATCGAACGCGCTCGGGCGACGATTAGCCGCGATAATGTCCAAGTTGAAGATTTGCTGGCCGCGATTCATCGCGAACGCACAACCGCCGAGAGTGAAGCCGCCCGCGCGATGGAATTGCGCGAAGATGCCGAGCTGGTGCGTGATCGCTTGAGCCGTGAATTGTATGAGTTTGAGCAGGATCGCGAACAGCAATTAGCCAGCTATCAACGCCAACTTGATGATGAATTGCGCGACGTGCGGGCTGAATTGCGCCGCTTACGCGATGAATTTCGCTCAGTTTCGGTTAGCCGCCAATGGATGGAACAAGCCGAACAACGCCTTAGCCGAGTTGCCGAACGGGTTCCCCAAACTCCAACTCCCCCCAAAGCCAAAGTTCCAGTTGTTCCCAAAGTTGCGCTTGCTCCATTGCCTCGCACAATTCAAGTTGGCGATCAGGTGTTTGTGAGCAGCGTTAAGCTTTCGGGCGTGGTGCTCGATTTGGATGAAGAGGCCAACGAGGCCGAAGTTCAATTGGGTGGCTTCCGTTTGCGGGTCGATTTACGCGAGTTGCGGCTCGAAAAAGCTGGGACTACCCCAACGCAGGCGACCCAAAAATATGTGCCTGTTCAGCGCATGATCAATACGCCACCGCCGCCAAATGTTTCGATGCAGCTTGATATGCGTGGTTGGCGAGCCTCAGATGTGGAAAGTCAGCTCGATCATTATCTCAACGATGCTTACCTAGCCAATCTTTCAGAAGTGCGTTTGGTTCATGGCAAGGGTACGGGGGCGTTGCGCCAAGTTGTACGAACGTTGCTCAAACGCCATCCCTTGGTCGAATCGTACAATAGTGGTAGCCAAGGTGATGGCGGCGATGGCGTAACAATCGCCAAAATGGTTGCCCGTTGAGTCAGCACAGGGTTGAGTTCGCTCAGCCCTGTTGTTATTTTAGAAATCGATTATGTATTTTGTGCCGCACGATCAAGATAGGTATCAAAGCATCAATCAACCGTTGCTCTGGCTGAGCGGGCTGAATGCAAGCTGGAGCGTTTGGGCAACGCAGCATCAGTTAGCCCAAATCGATTTGCTATGGGTTGGCGTATTGTTAGCTGGCTATACGGGCTTGCTGGCTTGGCTGCGCACTCTGAGTTTTCAGCGGCGACGTTTGGTGATCGATGGGCTGCTGATTGTACTGACTATTGCTTTGGGCTTAGTTGGCACAGTCGTATTTGTGCAGATTACATCAATTTCGATGGCAGTTTGGCCGTGGCTGCGCCAAATGGGCTTGGTGGTTGGGCTATTACTTTGGCAACAATGGCGCATGATTTCAACCTAATCTGCTTGAAATGTGCCCAAAATCAAGGCTTTTTTGGTATGATCTCTGCAAGATAGCTGAATGTACAGTTCAGCCAAAGCTAGGAGCCAACAAGCCATGATTCATTCGGCAGCGTGGTTAAGGCAACGCCATCGGCGGGTAATGCGTGGGTTACGTGCATACTTCGGCTTGCAATTAGGGCTTTCGGTTGGCGGTGCGTTATTGCTGTATTGGCTTGGCGAGCGGCCTGTTTCGCCATTAATTATTAGTAGCGGCATCGTGGTTGGCCTCTTGTTATTGCCACAGGCTCGGCGCTGGCTGGGCTGGTTGTATATTCCCAGTTTGTTATTAACTGATTTGGTGCATGTCACTGCGCTGCTGTGGCTAACTCCCGCCAATGCCCTAGAACGGGGCAGCTTATGGGCCTTGGCCTATATTCCATTATTGGTAGCGGCTGGGCGTTGGTGGAGCTATAGCGGTGGGGCTTTGGCCTTGGTGGCAATGTTGATTGCTGATGCGGCGGTGCTGTTTGGACGCTTGGCTTGGCGCGAGGCCTTGCCAGTGTTTATTTTTCAGGCCGTTACGGCAGCCTTGGGCACTTGGGCCGCCGCCCATAACGAATCGCGCACGCGTCGCGATTTACTGCATAGTGAAGCCTATCATCTGAGCGAATCGCGGGTCAATGAGCTAACCAAAAGCTATCAACAAACGATTCAGCAATTGCAAAGCCTACGCGAAAACCCTGAAGCCGCGACCATCGAACAACTGCGCCAACAACTTCACCGCACCTTGCGCGATGTTGGTGGCCTGCCTTTGGCCCAACGTACCTTGCCGGAAGCTTTGGCCGCCGAGTTGCGCACCCTGAAAACCGAGGGCAATTTAACCATCAACTACACCTGCGATGGTCATTTGCCAGTGCTTTCGCCCAGAGCAACAGCCTATGTTTGGCGAGCCGCCCAAGAATTGCTGAGCAACGTGCGTGATCATGCCCAAGCCCAGCATTTGGATGTTGAGTTATATGGCGATGAAGCGACAGTCGTGTTGCAAATTCGTGATGATGGCGTTGGTTTTGACCCGAATTTGCTGCGTAACGATCAGCATTATTCCAGTTTAGCAGCGCTCGCAACCCAAGCCGAAATCCATCATGGGACGTTTGAAGTGCAATCACAACCCCAAGCGGGTACAACCATCACCTTGCGCGTTGAGGGCTAAGATGAAGCCCAAGCCTCAACTGAAACCTGGGCTAATTAAGCTAGGCTTTATCACCGTTGATCGGTAAGCGATATTGAAAATTGCTACGCCGACCAACTGCCTGCCCAATAATTTCGATCACTTGTTGGCGATGATCGTCGCGATTGACTACATCTAAATCATCAGTTTCGATTGTGAGCACTGGACATAACTCGAAACGGCGGAGCCATTCATCATAACGATTATTTAGATGGCTCAAATAATCGGCGCTAATATTCATTTCGCTTGGCCGAGCGCGTTTTTTGATTCGCTCCAACAGCGTGGGAACCGAGCCGCGCAAATAGACCATCAAGGTTGGCGGGGTGGTCGATTGAATCAGTGCTTGATAGAGTTTGCGATAGGTACGAAAATCGCGATGGCTCATAATCCCCTGCTCCAACAAACCCTTAGCAAACACCTCATAATCTTCATAAATCGAGCGATCTTGAATTAATGAGATTGGTGTATCGGCGATTTCGCGTTGTTGCTCGAAGCGTTGAGCCAAAAACCACATTTGTGAATGAAAGCCCCAGCGATGCTTATCGGCATAAAAATCATCGAGATAGGGATGATCGGCCACAAATTCGTAGTAGGGTTGCCAGCCAAAAGCGGCGGCTAAAGTTTCGACGAGGGTGCTTTTGCCCACCCCAATATTGCCCGCCACACTCAAATATAAGTGTTGGCCGAAAAATGTATGTCCCATGGTGCTTCAATCCTTGTTACCAGGCGAATCGTTGTTCTGCAACCAATCCATTATAAAGTCAAAAATCAAAAGGCAGAGGGCAAAAAGAACATAGAACATAGAACATAGAGCATAGGAGTGAGGGATCGGGGATCAGTTATTAGCAAAGAAATATAAATGATCATTCGTGTAATTCGTGCAATTCGTGGCTAAAAATAAGCTTCGCGCTCTTTGGGTTCTTCATGGTTTCAGTTTCGTACTCCTTGCTGGCCCCTGACTTCTGAATCCTGACCCCTCGAATGACATTTGACAAGGCTGATGGGCACTGCTATAATTTTCAGCGCACATCAGCCGATGTAGCTCAGTTGGCAGAGCAACTGTTTCGTAAATAGTAGGTCACGAGTTCAAGTCTCGTCATCGGCTCCACTTAATCACTCACTTCGGCGAGTGATTTTTTATTCGGCTTTGGCAGGCCGGAAGCCCTCACCAAGTACCTCAACTGCCTCTGTCATTACCACAAAGGCCCGTGGATCGATGTTGTAAATCATCTTTTTGAGAATTGCAATTTCGGCTTGGCTGATGACACACATCAACACAGCTCGTTCGCGGCCACTATAACCGCCACGACCTTCGAGCATGGTTACCCCGCGATCAAGATCGTGCAACACAGCATCGCGAATTGCCTCAGGTTTGTCGGAAACAATCAAGGCTGAACGGCCATCGCTGAAGCCTTCTAACACAATATCGATCACGCGGGTTTCGATAAAGGCTAGCAACAAAGCATACAGCACCGGAGTTGCGCCGTAAATCCAGCCAGCTGCGCCAAACACCACTACGCTCGAAATCAACATCGATTGGCCTGGACGAATGCCACGCCATTGCTGCAACAAGCGAGCCACAATATCGACCCCGCCAGTTGTACCGCCAACCCGCAAGACCAAACCTGTGCCGATGCCGCTGAGCAAGGCTCCATAGGCGATGTACAACAATGGTTCGCGTTGCACAAACTGGCCTACGCGATTGGCTGTGAGATCGATAAAAACCGAGAGCATCACTGTGGCGAAAATCGTGCGCAAGCCAAAAACAAAGCCGCCCAAACGCTTCAAGCCAATAATAAACAAGGGAATATTGAGCACCAACGACGTTACGCCAATTGGCAAGCCAAGCAGCGTTTTGAGCATGGCGGCAATCCCCGTCACCCCGCCAAAAATCACATTATTGGGGTCGAGAAATATATTCAAGGCGAGCGCGATACAGAGCGTACCAATCGTCATCACCAAATAATCACGCAGAATGCCGGGAATTTGTTCGCGGCGGATAGCTAAACGGTGCATAAAAACCTCAAGATGCTGATAACCAACCAAAAAGACCACCTCAACAAGGTGGTGCATCCATGGTTCGCTATCAAGGTAGCTGTTGATAGCGCTATCCTACCGCGAAATTATTAATTTTCCAACCCCATGAACCTATGCCATTAGTCCTAAGCCTCGAAAGGATGAATGAGGGATGCAGGAAAATCGGAAATCAAAAGCATGAAATTTAACCGCGAAGAACGCGAAGGCCAGGCCACAAAGGATGAGGGGTCAGGGGCGAGGAATCAGCTTGGACTGACCCCTGACTCCTCGCCCCTGACCCCTGACTCCTCGCTTATAACGGCAAACACAACGTCAGCAACGTACCAGCGTTTGGCTGGCTTTGAATCGAGAGCGAACCTTGGATCAGCTGAGTTCTTTCGCGCATACTGGTCAGGCCAAAGCCGCCGCTGGCTGTTTGTTGCACAGCAGCAAGTTCAAAACCTTGGCCATCATCGCTGACCGTGATTTGAAGCTGGCCGGCAGCGACGATTGATCGGATGGCCACATGCTTGGCTTGGGCATGCTTTTCAACATTGCTCAAGGCCTCGTTGACCACTCGTAACACCTGAATCGCCATATCGCTGGGTAGCGTAAGCTCTTGACCATCGTGGCTATATTGGCTTTGAATATTGGTACGTTGATGAAATGTATCAACCAATTCGGCCAAAACATCGCTGAGTACCCGCCCATCGATCGCTGGAGCAGATAAGTTCCAGACGCTGCGCCGTAGATCGTGCAAGGCCGCCAAGGCCAAATCATAGGCTTTTTGCAAGCGTAGTTGGGCTTTTTCGGGCTGATGGAGGTTGCGTATGCCAGCCTCGATTTGTAAGCGCAAGCCAGTTAGTTGCTGGGCCAAGGTATCGTGAAAATCGCGGGCTAGGCGGTTGCGCTCGGCCAAGGTTGCCGAGAAACGCGCTTGTTCGTAAAGTTGGGCGTTGTAAATTGCCATTGCTGCGGCATCGGCAAATGGTTGCAACGCTTGGCGCAAGGCTGCATTGGCTGGCTGGACGCTCCAATAATTTAAACGGCCAATTGTTTCACCTTTGACGTGAAGCATAATCTCAAGGCTTTGTAAATTTGAATCGGGGCTACCAACGCTGGCAACGATCCGCCATTCTTGATCTTCGAGCAGAGCCACCGTAACCGCTTGGGCATTGGCTAAACTGCGGCCTGCCTCAGCCACTTGGGCTAAAACGCGGGCTAATTGAACTTCGCTCGATAATGCAGCGGTGATGGCACTGAGTTGTTGTAAATAATCACGTTCTTGGGCTAGTTCTTGGGCTAGCTGCTCGACTTTTTGGCGGGTGAGCACCGATTCGTTGGTGACATAACCAAACAATGTAACAAACAGGAGTAATACAATCTGGCTCGATAAGGCTGATAAACCAGCACTGGTTAGCGGCAAGCCCGAGGCAATAAAGCTGGCACTCATCAATATTGCAATTAAGCCAGCAATGATCAGGGTTTTGGGCAAGGGATAGGTTCCGGCGATAAAGACCATTGGCACCATAAAGGCAATTGGTTGGGTCGTGAAATCGCGACTAATCAGTTGCATCAAGGCCGCAAGCCCAAAAACTACACTAATTAACAGTTGAGGATTGCGGCGAAAACGGGTACAAAGTGGTGTTTCAAACCAAAAAAAACTTTTCAAGCCAACATAACCAATGGCTGCGCCTAAATAAATAACTAAATCCACGCCACGCAGACTGCCATTACTAAATCCAATAATTGGCGGCACAACACAGGCCACCAAGGCGGCAATAATGCCCGACCACAACAAACTTTGGTTGTGAACCCGATCTTGAGCGGTTTGTTGATCAATTGTGATTGGCTCTGGGTGCATCATAAACCAGCTACTCACCTAAATCTGCCATACTATAGCATTATTGGCTTCTAGCGCCCAGCTAAAAGCCAATGATCATGTTGATTAATTGCGCGGTTTAGTTGCTTGCTGCATTACCCAATTGTTTAGATTTGGGGGCAAATCCATAGCGTTGATCAAGCTTACGACCCACATAGGGCAGAATAAAGAAGGGTAAAGAAACTTCCGCCGCAAAAATCCAAAAATTAATCTCAACTCCAATGCGGGCAATAATTTGATTGAGGGTTGCAACACATACAAAGGCATACGATTGGGTCATCCATTGATAGTGCAAGCGTAGCCAGCGTCGCCCCAAGCGTTTGCGAAAGAAAATTACGCTATAGGCAATGGTCGCCGAAGCCATTCCCAATCCGTTCAGAACATCAGGTGCGCTAACTCCGGCCCGACTGATGACGATGCCTGTGCTGAATAACGTTACCCATCCTAACAAATAGCCTTTGCCAATCCAACGATGGGTTGTTGTGCCGTTGGGCCAGCGATAGGCCGCCAAGCCAGCGCTCAGCGCTAAGACCGCCCCAATGATATGCAAAATCAGAAACATTGCCACACCTCACCAGTAAAGAAGCCTAATTCCAATGACTGGAGTTTAGCAATGTGCGCGGGCTAGTCCATCAGTACTAAGTGCTACAACCAAACTAGATCAAAAGAACTAGTTGAGGTTAGCCATAATGTTGCCTACTATTGGGTGTCGGGCAATGCTATCGTATCTCCAACGCTCCACCTTTAATCCACGAGGAACCTAGTGATGGATACGGCTTTACCCCTGATTGCCATTCGTGATATCTACAACCAGAGTTTACCATTTGGCTCGTTATGGCGCGATCAAGCGGCGCTTTTGGTGTTTTTGCGCCATCCAGGTTGTGCGGTCTGTCGGCGCAACTTACTCGATTTATATGAGTACACCACAGCTTTTCGCATGTTGGATATTAATTTGGCGGTGATTACGATGGCCGAGCCAGCCGCTGCCCAAGCTTTTGCGCGGCTCTATCGCTTGCCAATTCCAATCTACAGTGATCCAGAGCGCCAAATTTATCGGGCAACAGGGTTTAGTGAGGGTAGTTTGTATAGTGTGGTCAGCCCACAGGTGATGTTGCATCAGGCTTGGCAGTTTTTGCAGGGGCATTGGGTTGGGGGTGGGCAAGGTCAATCACTGACCCAACATGGCGGTCACGCCTTGATTAAATGTCGCGCAACCGCCCCAAGTTATATTCATGTCGCCGATCCAATCTATCGCTATCCAGCGTGGCAAAGTGTCTTGGAATATACCCAACAGCGTTTTTATACCAATGAAGAGATTAATCCCAACTTTGCTCGTCAATTGGCTTAACCTCTACCAACCTTCGTCATCGCCGCCTTGGCTATCGGTCGGGTTGCCATCGGCTCCAACTGCATAATTATCATACAGATCTTCGCGATTGCGATCCTCGCTACGCTCCAATTGATCGAGTTGGCGCTCAGCTTCATCAGGGTTCATACTTGACGGTGGTGCTTGGGGACGTTCCGGTGGTTGGCCGCCGCCACTCGGATCTTGGTTTGGATCAGGTTGTTGACCATCTTGGGGTGGTTGATTGGGATCTTGTTGGCCATCCTGTGGCTGCTGATTGGGATCTTGTTGATTGCTAGCTTGTTGCTGTTGTTGCTGCTGCTCTTGGATTTTTTGGGCTAGCTCAAGGTTATATTTGGCATCAAGATCATCGGGATTGATCCGCAAGGCTTTTTTATAGGCTTCAATCGCCTCATCAAGCTCCTCTAGCCGAAAGTGGGCATTGCCTTGGTTGTAATAAATAATTGCTTGGGTCGCAGGGTCGGCAGTTTGCAAGGCATTATTTGGGGCTTCAATTGCCCCTAAATAATCGCCCATTTGGTAGCGCGTATTGCCTAAATTAACCTGTGGTTCAGGCCGATCAGGAGCCATCAACACTGCTTCTTTATATTGATTGAGGGCTTGACCATACACGCCCTGCTCGTAGAGTGCGTTGCCCTCAGCATTAATATCGGCGGCAGACGGTGCGCCACAACCAGTCAGGGCTAATAACAGCAAGCCCGTGCTAACAATCGTTGTAGGTTTCATGCTGCTACCACCTTTCGTTGCTCCAAGCGCCCCACAAAGACATCGGCGACTAATAAAATAAAGGCTAGGCCTGCGAAAATATAGAAGCGCTCGCTGTAAACTCGCCGAGTTTGATCAGTCAGATCAACCGGGGCGCTTTGTTCAAGCGCGGTTTGCAATTGGTTAAGATCTAACGTGCTGCCATCGAAGTAGGTTCCACCAGTGGCCGAGGCAATTTGCTCAAGCAAAGGCCGATTGAGTTTGCTAATCACCCGTTGGCCTTGATCTTCGACATAACTAATATTACCAAGCTCATCGTAGATTGGAATTTGGCCGCCAGCTTCGGTTGCCATGCCAATCGTATGAATTGTCAGCCCCATTTTGGCTGCTTCACGCGCGGCGGCAACTGCTTCGCCATCGCTTTGTTCATCGGAATCGCCGCCATCAGTGATCAAAATCATGGTGCGGCCTTCGATTTGGCCAATTGGAAATGAGCGTAAGCCCTCAGTGATGACTTCCTCAACATCGGTGCCACCGAGCGAAAGCCCACGTGGGTTGATTGGCTCAACCAAGGAGCGGGCCGCTGCGAGGTCGCTGGTCAAGGGAAATTGCACATAACTCGACGAACCAAACATCAGCATGCCCACTTGATTACCTTCTAAGCGATCAAGCAGCGCTAAAACCATGCGTTTGCTGGCATCGATCCGCGATGGCCGTACATCTTGTGCTGCCATACTGCGTGAACCATCAAGCAAGATTAACACTTGTAAACCGCTACGCTTGAGCGTTTCATCGCCGCTACCCCAAACTGGTCGCGCCAGTGCCACAATGATTAATCCTACGGCACTGAGTTGCAAGACGATCCGAATGCGGCGTTGGCGAGCAGGCTGCATCGAAAGCAACGAAGCAATTAAGCCTGGATCGCCGAGCGCAGCGCGATCACGTTCTTCGGCGCGACGAGCGAGCCAGAATACCCCCGCCAAGGGCAGTAAAACCAATAAGAGCCATAAATTTGCTGGTACAAGTGCCATTAGCCAATACTCCGTAGAATGGTATTGCGTAGCAAAATTTCAATCATCAAGAGCAAGAGTGCTCCAGCGGCCCATGGTTGCCAAGCCTCGGTGTAGCGGACTAATTTTTCGCTAGCGACTTGCGAGCGTTCCATTTTATCGATCGTATCGTAGACATCGCGTAGGCCTTGTTCATCGCCAGCACGGAAGAAAATTCCGCCCGTCTGTTCAGCAATATCGCGTAAGGCTACTTCATCCTCGGCAGTTGGCGCGGGAATTAGGTAGGTTTCGTCGCGCCAAGGATCATGCACGGGATATTCGCCGCCGCCTGGTTTGCCGACCAAAATTGTATACACCCGCACATCTAAAGCACGAGCAATTTCGGCAGCTTGGGCTGGCTCGATATCGCCACGATTGTTGGAGCCATCGGTGAGCAAAATCACGACTTTGCTTTTGGTGGTGCTGTTGCGCAAGCCATTGACCGAGTGGGCTAAGGCGATGCCAATCGCCGTCCCATCAGGGCGGCGTACCGTTTGCACTTGACCCAATAAATTTTGCAAAAAGTCGTAATCAAGCGTCAACGGCACTTGGGTAAAGGCATGGCCTGAAAAAACCACGAGGCCAATCCGATCATCTTTGCGGCCTTTAACAAACTCTGAAATGACTTCTTTGGCTACGGTGATGCGGTCTTTTGGCTCGAAGTCACCAGCCTTCATACTCAGCGAAATATCCAAGGCTAGCTGAATATCGATGCCTTCGCGTACCACTCGCTCGGAGCTTTGGGCATATTGTGGCCGAGTGAGGACTACCACCAACAAGCCAATTGCCGCAGCTCGCAACGAAATTAACACAGGTCGCATACGAATCCGCCACGACGGCTTGACCCCACGCAACATGCCCAAATCGGAGAAGCGCATGGTCACGACTTCACCGCGACTGCGGCGATACAGCGACCACCAGACAATCGGCACAATCGGCAACAACCAAAATAACAACGGATAAGCAAATGTCATAAGCAACTCTGATATAAGGATGAAGGATGAGGGATGAAGGATGAATTAATCAGCTTCATAACCTTTACCATCGATCAATCGTCAAGTAATTTAAATCGTATCTCAACCAATATATTTGCATCCCTCATAATTTATCCTTCATTCCTTCGTTTTCCTCCCTCATAATTCATCCTTCATAATTTAGATTAGCGTGTCGCCAAAATTGCTTGGCGGGCGTTATCAATCATGGCGTGGGCTTCGATTGGATTGGGTAGTTGGCGGGCAAATTTCACGCCATCAGATTCAGCCAGCAAGCGCAGCAACATATCACGGCGTTGTTGCATGCCAGGGTGTGAAAGCGCCAAACGCACTTCGTTGGTAGTTCGCTCAAGTGCTGGCACCGAAAAACGATCAGTGATGAAGGTTCGTAGCACATCAGCAATCAAGGCATAATGTTCGACAATTCGGCCTTGATCGATTAAGCGTAAACTGCCAATCCGTTCAAGCTCAGCCATGGCTACCGCAAACGGGTCACGAACTGGCTGCGGTGCTTGGGCCGGAACTGGCACTGGCCGATGCTTGCGGAAGTAGGTGATCGCCCACGCCGCAAAGCCAGCCACCAAAATCGCCAACAACGAAAGGCCAATAATCAATAAATAATTTGCTTGTTCATTCATAATCAATTGTGGTTTCAATGGTTTAATATCTTCAGGATTTTCATCGAGCACCGAAGCCACTTCGACACTAACGGGCTGGGTATTGGCGCGGCCAGTGGTTCCATCGGGATTGGTTATTTTGACCAGTTGGGTTGGAAAAGCATGAATGCCCACATCCCAGTTGGTTAATTGGCAGCGCCAGCCTTGGCGTAAGCCATCGGCAACGCTGGTTTCAGTCAGCGGAGCACACTCGCGTACTTCCCATTCGCCAAACATTTTGGTTGGCATCGCTGGGAGTTCGCTTTTGAAACCGTTGGGCGTGGTCACTTGCAATTCGTACTCGACCAAATCACCAACAGTAATTTTGGTGCGATTGAGTTGAGCACGCACGGCTACGGCTGGCTCGGCGGCTGCGACCGGCGCAATTAAGAGCAAACAACTGAATCCGAATAACCACCACAATTTTGCCATAGCTGTTCCTCTAGCCGCGTTCACGGCGTTTCATCCGACGATTAAAGAAGCTTTGCAGCGAATCGGCGTAACGCCCATCAGTTTGCAAACTCATATGATCAACGCCCAAGGCCCGTAGTTCGGCTACATGGCTTTGGTGTTGAGCTTCGGCCTGCTTTTCAAACATGTCGCGTAATTTTTCATTGCGCAAATCGACAACCAACTCTTGGCCGGTTTCGGCATCTTGCAGCCGTACCAAGCCAACCTTGGGCAATTTACGTTCGCGCGGGTCTTCCACTCGCACTGCGACGACATCATGGCGACGCGCCGTAATCCGCAACGGTCGAATCCAATTATCGAGCGAGCGAAAATCCGAGATAATGAAGACCAAGGCTTTGCCTTCGACCACGTTGTTAAGGTAATCCAAGGCTTTGGTGATGTTGGTGCCGCGATGCTCAGGGTCGGTTGTGAGCAACGATCGCACAATTTGCATCACATGGTTACGGCCTTTGCGCGGCGGGATAAAGCGCTCAACTTCCTCGGTAAAGAGCAGCATGCCCACGCGATCGTTGTTGCGCACCGCCGAAAATGCCAAGGTTGCGCACAATTCGGCTTCTAGTTCGCGTTTGAGTTTGCGGGTTGTGCCGAAATCTGCCGAAGCACTCATATCGACCAGTAGCATCACGGTCATCTCACGCTCTTCGACAAAGCGCTTGATAAACGGACGGCCTGTCCGCGCGGTGACATTCCAATCGATCGCACGCACATCATCGCCAGGCTCGTATTCGCGAATTTCATCGAACTCAACGCCACGCCCCTTGAAGCTGCTCATGTACATGCCAGCAAACACACCAGTTACCAACTTGGTCGTTTTCAATTCAATGAAGCGCACTTGGCGCATGAGTTCTTGTAAATTCATGGTGTATCCGATTATTGATCCACGAAGGACACGAAGGGGTCAGGCTTTAGGGACGAGGAGCCTGTTTTGAATTAGCTGACCAATCAGCACTCCTGATCACTAACCCCTAGCACCCTCTGCGCCTCTGCGTTAAAAACTGGCCCCTGACGACTGATCCCTAGCCCCTATACCCTACGGCACCCGCACCCGATTGAGAATTTGGGCTACCAAGTTTTCCGAAGTGATATTTTCGGCTTCGGCTTCGTAGGTGGCGATCAAACGGTGGCGCAGCACATCTAAGGCCATATGTTTAACGTCATCGGGCGTGACATAAGCACGGCCTTGCAAGAAGGCGGCTCCTTTAGCGGCCAAGGTCATAAAAATGGTGGCCCGTGGCGATGCGCCAAATTCAATATAGGGCTTAATTTGTGCCAAGCCATATTGCTCAGGTTTACGGGTGGCAAACACCAAATCCAAAATATAATGCTTGACCCGATCATCAATATAAATTTGATGGAAAATCTTGCGAGCGTTATCCAACTCCTCGATTGTCATCGTTGTGCTCATTTTGGGGGTGGTTGCCCCAGTCATGCGATTGAGAATTTCGTATTCTTCCTCGCGGGTGGGGTAATCAACGACCACTTTGAGCATAAAACGATCAACCTGCGCTTCAGGCAAGGGGTAGGTTCCATCGTTTTCAATTGGGTTTTGGGTTGCCATCACCAAATATGGGTGGGGCAATTTAAAGGTATCCGAGCCAATTGTTACTTGACGCTCTTGCATGGCTTCGAGCAAAGCACTTTGCACTTTGGCCGGAGCACGGTTAATTTCGTCGGCCAGCAAAAAGTTGGTAAAAATTGGCCCTTTTTTAATCGAAAAATCGCCAGTGCGTTGATTGTAAATTTGCGTACCAATCAAGTCGCCAGGCAGCAAATCGGGGGTAAACTGAATCCGTTCAAATTGGGCATGAATCCCTTCGGCCATGCTTTTAACCATTAAGGTTTTGGCCAACCCTGGAACACCTTCAATTAATAAGTGACCATTAGCCAACAAACCAATCAAGATGCGTTCAGCTAATGCCCGCTGCCCAACAACAATTTTTCCTACTTCGCCCACAAGGCTTTGCAAGGCCTCGCCTGCGCGGCGTACATCGCTACTATTTGTTTCCAAGGTGAACCTCGCACGTCAACAACGGGTAGCCGAATCTTTTTTCTGTTGTCGATAATACCATAACCTTGAGCCAAAAACCCGCTTTTTTAGCTGCGTTTAAGCCAATTCTCACCATACTTAAGCTATGAAGAAACGATGAAGACTGCTGCTAGGCCGTTGTGCCTGAGTAAAATGCTTAAAAATTGCCAAACAAGCTGTAGTGATCACGACAATCAGGTTAATGCCTGATACCCATCCCCTGTGGAGGCAGGTATACTAGGTTTGTGCCTTCCAACCGTTGCCAAGCTGCCAACGGTTGTTTTAATGAATACCGTTTGAAAGGATGCTTCCGTGAAGAAGTTGAGTATTGCACTCTTGCTTGTTGTTTCGTTAACTTTAGCTGCTTGTGGTGGAGAAGCTGCCACGACCGCCCCATCAACAGATAACGGCGCTGCAACTAGCGCACCCAGCACCGGTGGCGGTAGCTCGACTCTGACGATTGACGCTGCGGCTGGTGGTACCTTGGCTTTTGCCGCAACGGCAGCCGAAACCACTGCTGGCGAAGTGACCGTGACCTTTAATAACCCGGGCGCTTTGGCTCATAATTTGGTCATCGTCAAGCCAGGCGAAGAACAAGCTGCGGTTGATGCCTCGATGGCTTCGGCTCCTGACTTCTTGCCTCCTGCCGACAAATCTTTGGGTCATAGCAAAACGATTGCTGCTGGCGCAAGCGATACCTTCACCGTGAGCTTGCAACCAGGTACTTACAGCTTTATCTGTACCTATCCGGCCCACTATGCTGCTGGCATGAAGGGTACTTTGACCGTCAAATAAGCAACGAGCAACCCTCGTAGTAACCAACGCGAATGGCACACCCATTCGCGTTTTGGTTTAATTCAGCCCATAGATTTTTGAGATTCTTAACTTCGATATGACCAACACTTAACAATTGGCAACTACCCTACAAGCTGTATAGTTTGTGGAGTGTTGGGCTGTGCTACAACGATTTTTTTTGCTTTGCTGCCTCGTAACGTTGGCTGGATGCGGTGCAACCACCGCTCAACCGACGGCTACCAGCCTCCCCGCGACAGCAACACCTGCCCCAACCACTCTCGCTCAAGCAACTCCTGCGGTAACGGCTAACCCAGCTTTGCGCGGCACAATCGTGATCGATGGCTCAAGCACGGTGTTTCCAATTACCGAAGCAGTTGCCCGTGAGTTTGCCCTGAGTGCGCCGAATGTTCAAGTGCAATTGGGCGTGAGCGGCACTGGTGGCGGGTTTAAGAAGTTTTGTGCTGGCGAAACGGTGATCTCCGATGCTTCGCGCCCAATTAAACAGAGCGAAGCCGCTGAGTGTGCCGCCAACCAGATTGATTTTGTGGAAATCCCCGTGGCCTTCGATGGCCTTTCGTTGGTTGCCAACCCCAGTAATACCTGGCTCGAATGTATGACCGTGGCCGAGTTGAATACCCTCTGGCAACCAGATGCGACCAATATCATCACCAATTGGCGTATGTTGCGGCCCACTTGGCCAACCAGTACCTTGCAATTGTATGGTGCGGGCCAAGATTCGGGCACCTTCGATTATTTCACCAGCGCAATTGTTGGAACTGAGGGTTCCAGCCGCAGCGACGTGATCAGCAGCGAAGACGATTATCTGATTGCGCAGGATATTGCGGGTGACCCCAATGCCTTGGGCTATTTTGGCTATGCCTATTATCGCGAATATCAAGAACGGTTGAAATTAATAGCGGTCGATGCTGGTAATGGCTGTGTTTTGCCTTCTGAGCAAACGATTGCTGATGGCTCGTATCAACCACTTTCGCGGCCAATTTTCATTTATGTCCGCGCCGATGCGCTTGATCGGGCTGAAGTTGCGGCCTTTGTTGATTTTTATCTCAGCGATTTGGCGCGAGTGGTGGCGGATGTGAAATATGTGCCCTTGCCAGCTCGCGCCTATCAATTTGCCCAAGAGCGCGTGCAACAACGCAAACTTGGCTCGCTGTTCGAGGGTGGTTCGCAAATCGGGGTTTCGATTGAACGCTTGCTTGAGCTAGAAGGACAATAAGCGATGCGGCTTTCTTTTCGCACAAAATTGCTTGGCTCAATTGCCCTCGACTTGGCCTTGATGATCGCCTTGGGTGTTTTTGCGTTAAACGGCTTTAGCAACGTTTTTCAAAAAGCCTCGATGATTGAGCAAATTACAATTCCTTCGCTTGATTTGAGCGATCGGATTAATTTTATCAGCACAAAATATCATGCCTTGCAGCTTGAATATATTATCAACAATAGCGCTGCTGATAAATCCCGCATCGAGGGTGAAATGCAAGCACTTGAGCAACAAATGGATGCTGCATTTGCTGCATATCGCCAGCTTGATACCACTATGGTCGAAGGTGAAACCTTGAACGCGGTGGCGATGGCTTGGCAACGTTTTGTGCAAGAAACCAACGAACAATTTTTGCCAACTGCCCGTTTGAGCAATACAGGCAGTGTGCAGCCAGCGCTCAACCGCCTCAATCCCTATTACGAAGATGTGCTCAGCGCAACCGATATTTTGGGTCAGTTGAGCCAAAATCAAGCCAACGAGGCCTTGGCTTCGGTTGGTCAAACCTTTGAATCAGTTCGTTTGGTGATTTATGGCGAAATTGCCTTTACGGTGCTGCTTTCGGGCGCAATTGGCTTGATGTTGGCAACTCGTACAGCACGGCGGATTCGCAATTTGACTGATGCTACGGTAGCCGTTGCTGGCGGCGACCTAGAACGCACGGTGCAAGTGCGCGGCGGCGATGAATTACAAACCTTGGCAAGCAACTTCAATAGTATGGTGCGTAGCTTGCGTGAACATCGCGATATGCTTGAACTCCGCAATGCTGAATTGGCTGAGAGTTTGTATGTGCAACAACAATTAACCGAGGATATTATTCGGCGCAAACAGGCCGAAGAAATGGCTTTACGCGCTCAGGCCGCAGCAGAAGCTGCAAGCCAAGCTAAAAGTATGTTTGTAGCAACTATGAGTCACGAATTGCGCACGCCGTTGAATGCAATTTTGGGCTATACCCAATTGCTACATCTGGGAGCCAAAGCTCGCGGCCAAGAAGATGTCTTGCCACAGCTTGAGCGAATTCGCTTGGCTGGTAAACATCTGCTGACCTTAGTTTCGAATGTACTTGATTTCTCCAAAATTGAGCATGGCAAGATGAACCTTGATCTTGGCGATGTGCAATTGGCCAGCTTAGTTGATGAAGTGATGGGGATTGTTCAGCCCTTAGCTGAAGCCCGTTTTGATCAACTGACGACTGAATTTGCTAGCACCAGCCTGATCTACAGCGATGGTGGCAAAATTCGCCAGATTTTATTCAACTTATTGAGCAATGCGATCAAATTTACTGAGGCTGGCACGGTGACCCTACGCGTGTGGGATGAGCAACGTGCTGGTGAGCCATGGCTGGTATTTGCGGTCAGCGATACTGGCATTGGTATGGCTCCTGATCAATTACGGCGTTTGTTTAAGCCATTTGTCCAAGCCGATGAATCGACGACCCGTACCTATGGCGGCACTGGCTTAGGCTTGGCGCTTAGTCAGCAACTTGCAGCGATGCTTGGCGGCTCGATCAGCGTTGAAAGCTGCCCCAATGTTGGCTCGACCTTTACATTGCAGATACCCGTTCAATGTCCAGAGCAATCTGAAGCTACGCTGGTGATGGCTGCATCACCACTGGTTAATTCGAGCGCTGTGGCCTAATACCCAACCAACTTAGGAGGATTCCCATGGGGATGATTTTAGTTGTTGATGATAATGGCGATAACCGTTTCTTGCTTCAACAGATGTTATCGTTGAATGGCTATAGCGTGATTAGTGCTGTGAATGGGCAAGATGCCCTCGATAAAGTGCATAACACCACTCCCGATTTAGTATTGATGGATATGGCGATGCCAGTCAAAGATGGCTGGACGGCAACCGCCGAACTGAAAGCTCAAAGCCGCTATTCGCATATTCCAGTGATTGCAGTGACTGGACATACCACCTACAACGAACTATCACGCGCCACAGCGGCTGGCTGTATCGATCATCTCGAAAAGCCGATCGACTATGAAGTGCTCGTGCGCAAAGTGGCCCAATATCTAAAAAAAAATGAAAAACAATTGGCGCTAGGCGCTTAAGTTTTTTAATTAATAACGACTCGCCCTATCACGTCAGTGATGGGGCATTTGGCGTGTGCTCTGCTATACTAAACCAATCTAAGCAGGAGGATTATTGATGGAACCTATTAGCATTGGAATTATTGGCGGCAGTGGGCTGTATGCAATGGAAGCCCTAACCGACCGCAGCGAAATACAACTTACAACTCCATTTGGCGATCCCAGCGATGCTGTGATTGTTGGCAATTTGGCTGGGCAACGAGTAGCTTTTTTGCCACGCCATGGTCGTGGGCATCGCTTTACCCCTTCGGAAGTACCCTATCGCGCTAATATTCATGCGCTCAAACAATTGGAAGTGCGCTTTATTCTTGGGGTTAGTGCAGTTGGCAGCTTGCGCGAAGAGTTGGTGCCTGGCCATTTGGTTATTCCTGATCAAGCGATTGATCGGACGAAGGGTGTGCGGCCTGCAACCTTCTTTGGCGAGGGTGTCGTGGCACATGTGGCGTTTGGCGAGCCAGTTTGCCCACATTTGAGTGCTTTGGTGAGCAAGGCTGCCCATGCTGCTAGCAACACAACCGTGCATGATGGTGGAACCTACTGCTGTATGGAAGGACCACAGTTTTCAACCAAGGCTGAGTCGGAGCTATATCGCAGTTGGGGTTGCTCGATTATTGGCATGACCTTATTGCCAGAAGCCAAACTTGCGCGAGAAGCCGAAATTGCCTATGCCAATCTTTCGCTCGTTACCGATTATGATTGCTGGCATCCTGATCATGATAATGTCACGGCGGCGATGGTGGTTGAAACGATCAATCGCAATGTAGCAGCCGCTCAAAATACGATTGCCGCATTGATTCCATTGATTGATCCAGCGGCGGTGTATCCAGCGCATTCGGCATTGGCCCATGCCGTGATGACTGCTCCAGAGTCGATTCCCGCAGCAGCGCGTGAACGTTTGGCCTTGCTCTATCGTGGCTAATACCTGAATAATCGTTTGTGCTGATTGAGGTTTACGAAAACGATGATTAAATACAAAACCAGCACCAATTGGTGCTGGTTTTGTGTGCTTTCGGTTGAACCTAGTTCAAAGCGGTAGCAACGGTGTTGAGTTTGTTGTTGACGTTCTTGCCGAGCAAGGTCAAGACAGCGATAACAACGATAGCGATCAAGGCGAGGATCAAAGCGTATTCAACCAAGCCTTGGCCTTCTTCTTTAGCGAAAAATGAACGAAACATTGCAGTATCTCCTTACGAGAAAGAATATAATTACGATGTGTGCATCATATCCGACCTTGGTGGGAACGACAATAGGATGTTGGTACTATCAACGAGGGTGGATTCAAATCAACCATGGGTTATATCGAGTTTATAGCGGATTTAGGACTGGAGGGGCACTCAAAATCGAGAGTTAAATACAAAACCAGCACCGATTGGTGCTGGTTTTGTGTGCTTTCGGTTGAACCTAGTTCAAAGCGGTAGCAACGGTGTTGAGTTTGTTGTTGACGTTCTTGCCGAGCAAGGTCAAGACAGCGATAACAACGATAGCGATCAAGGCGAGGATCAAAGCGTATTCAACCAAGCCTTGGCCTTCTTCTTTAGCGAAAAATGAACGAAACATTGCAGTATCTCCTTACGAGAAAGAATATAATTACGATGTGTGCATCATATCCGACCTTGGTGGGAACGACAATAGGATGATAGTACTATCAATAGGGGGGACTAGGGTGCAGGTACAACTGCCACAACACGAGTCCCCCGTCCTACCGTGCTTTCTATGCCCATTTGGCCACGTAAGAGCACTTCGGCTTGTTGGCGTAGGCTAGCAATCCCCATATTGCGCTTGCCGGTTGGGTCGTTGAGCGTTTCGGCCACATGAAAGCCAGCTCCATCATCCTCAATCGCAATTTGAATGCGACTAGCATCAGCCTCAAGAATAATGCGGACATGCGAAGCATTGGCGTGGCGTTGCACATTATTCAACGCTTCTTGGACAAAACGGAAAATCGTTACTTCATAATGACCAGGCAAGCGAGTTTCTAAACCTTGCACCATTAAATTGATTTCGATGTTATTTTTATCACCAAATTCTTGGCTATAGCGCTTGAGTGTTGGCAATAAACCTAAATCATCAAGGGTCATCGGGCGTAAATCGAAGATAAAACGCCGTGTATCTTGCAACACGGTGTTAATCGCCGTTTTGAGGCTGGCCATCTCCGAACGAGCTTGATTAGTATCGTGATCGAGGAAGCGTTCGCAAATTTCGGCGCGTAGTACCAAGTTGCTCATTGATTGGGCTGGACCATCGTGCATTTGCAACGAAATCCGCAGGCGCTCCTTTTCTTGGGCTTGAATAATCGCTGCAATTTGTTCTTGTGGATCAACGTGTGGCAAGTTTGAAATGGTTGTTTCGGCCACAACGCTGACCTCATCGAGGCTTTGAATCAGTTTTTGCAACGTATCTTGTTGTTCGCGCAGCACTTGTTGCTTGGTTTGGAGTTGCTCAACTTGGCTGCGCATCATCTGAACGCGAGTTTGGACCTCTTGGGCCGAGGTATAGAAATTTTTAATATCAACTTTTTCGTAGCGCTCGAAATTGACTTCCATATCGCGACGGCGGCTGGAAACCGACATTTCACGTTGCGACATTTTATCGACTTCGGCTTGATTTTGGCGAACTAAGGCATCAAGTTCGGTCATTTGGCGACGAATGCGGTCTTGTTGGTCACGCAATTCTTTTAATAATGCGTCTTTATCGGCTGCCATAAGCCCTCCAATTCGATGGTGGTGCGTGAATGAAATTATACTGGTGGCGATTTTACTGCGTCAATTATACCCAGCGACGCAGCACTAAAACGGCGTTGGAGCCACCAAACCCAAATGATTCTTTGACTGCAAGATTAATTGCTTGTTTGCGAGCACCTTCAACCACAAAATCCAAATCGCAATCAGGATCACCTGCTTGCCAATTAATGGTTGGTGGCAGCACTTGATCGCGCAAGGCTAAGATGGTGGCAATGGCTTCGAGGGCTGAGCTTGCACCCATCGCATGGCCAGTTGCGCCTTTAATTGCTGAAATTGGCACATGCTTGGCCTGTGTACCAAAGACTGCTTTGATTGTAGCTGCTTCGGCGGCATCGCCTAGCTTGGTGCCAGTCGCATGCGCATTAATATAATCGACATCGTGAATACTAATTTGGGCACGTGCTAAAGCTTTGGTTAATGTTAATGTCTGGTGTTCTAAATCGGGCGCTACAATGCTACCACTGGCGGTTGTTGCGGCTGAGGCCACAATCTCAGCTAAAATAGGTGCATTACGAGCTTGGGCGTGCTCTAAACTTTCGAGCACAAACGCGCCTGCACCTTCAGCTAGCACTAAACCATTGCGATTGGCGCTGAATGGACGGCAGGCTCGGCCTGGATCGCTCAGGTCGCTGGCGAGTACACGCAAGGGTTTCCATGCTGCATACATGCCTTTGGTAAGCGGTGCATCGGAAGCTCCAGCAACTGCGATTTCAATCACGCCAGCCCGAATCAAATCGGCGGCGATACCAATTGCTTGCAAACCTGAGGCACAGGTGGCCGAAATCAGGGTGCTTGGGCCGTGCAGATCAAAGACTGTACAAAGATGTGGCAGCACTGCGGCAGGCATACAAGCTGGCACGGTATCTGCCCGTACTTTGCCATTGGTGAACCAATTTTCGTAGCAAGCTTCGATCGTCGAAATCGTAGTATAGCCTGTGCCCCATAAGACAGCGGTATCTTGGGGTAGGCCTTTGGCCATGGTGATCGCTTGTTCCACGGCATGATGGGCCAAGCTGATCATGCGGTCGGGCTGGCGGCGATGGCTGGCGAGCAATGGTAAATCGGGGGTTGCGCCACCAACCACTGGATCTTTGTAGGGTGCTAGGTCGGGCAGTGGCTTGACCCCGCTTTGGCCTGCCAACAAGGCCGCCCAATACGATTCAATATCATTCCCAAGGGCGCTGCAAATCCCGATTCCGGTGATGACAACTCGCTGTTTCATAGAGGCTCCTCTGCGCTGCCGACCTACCACAGGCTCCATTGTCGTGGTATGGCTTGGTGGTTTCGGGGTTATGATGCTACTGTTCATTGTAGCGGGGAGTGTATCCAATGTCGAATATCTATCTGGGCTGTGCGATTTGGGGCTATCGGCCTTGGGTTGGCCAGTTTTTGCCTGCTGCAACCAGTAATGCCGAAATGCTCAAGGCCTATGCTGAACGTCTGACGACGGTGGAAATTAATGCTACCTTTTATGCAGTGCCTGATCAGCCCACGGTCTTGCGTTGGGCTAATGATACGCCGGATAACTTTCGTTTTTGCCCAAAAATTCCTCAAGCAATTAGTCATAGTGGTAATTTGGCCCAGCAAGTGGCCGCGACCAAGGCTTTTGTGGCGCAGATGCAATTGCTTGGCCCAAAACTTGGCCCGATTTTTCTGCAACTTGGCCCAGCGTATAGCCCAGCCAATTTTAGCGATTTGCAACAATGGCTGGCGGCTTGGGAGCATAATGTACCTTTGGCGGTTGAAGTGCGCCATCGTGGTTGGTTTGCAGCCCAAGCAACTCAACGCTTGAACGGCTTATTGGCTGAGCATGGTGTTGGTCGCGTTTTAGTTGATGTACGACCCATTAACACTGGTGCAACCAAAGATCAAGTAATTTTAGATGCACGCCGTAAAAAGCCCAGCGTACCCTATCATGTCGATGTAACTGCGCCGTTTGTGTTGCTACGCTTTATGGGTCACCCCGATTTAGCGCTTGACCAGCCGTTGCTGGAGCAATGGGCCGATACGATTGTGGCAATGTTAAGTGATGGCCTGACCGTGTATGCGTTTATGCATTGCCCAGTTGAAGAGCGCTCGCCAGAGATGTGTGAAATCCTAGCGCAGGCCTTGGTTGCACGTGGGATTGATTACCCCTTGCCAACGCCGCCAGCACCAATTCAACAACTTTCGATGTTTTGATCAAACGGCGGCTTCGTGGTACTGTTGCCAATGGGAGTACATGGGGTCTGGTGGCCTCGTCAGTCTTCAAAATTGGTCGGCGCTATGACGAATAGCGTTGGTGTGTTCGATTCGCACGTACTCCCGCCAGATACGAATTCACAACCTGATTTTGAGAGGAAATCGTTATTTGCGTTTCCGCCAAAAGGTGTGTTATAATCGGCTTTCGTGCGAGTTGTGACATTTAAACAAGTCAACTTTATCTGGGTAAGTGTACCCCGCACACCATAACGTAGAACCACGTAGGGAATGGTCAATTAAGGAGCCGCAGGGCGCGACTACCAATTTTCCATTCCTGTTCCGTTGTCTTTTTGTCAGCGGCTAACGGTATTTGTAATAGCAGGAGCCACAACCAACATGGCTAAGCAAAAGTTTGAGCGGAATAAGCCCCACATCAACATTGGGACGATCGGGCACGTTGACCACGGCAAGACGACCTTGACCGCTGCCATCACCAAAACCATGGCACTGCGTGGCCGCGCTGAATTCCGCGCCTTCGACCAAATCGACAATGCTCCCGAAGAACGCGCTCGTGGGATTACGATTTCGATTTCACACGTGGAATACGAAACCGAAAATCGCCACTACGCTCACGTGGACTGCCCAGGCCACGCCGACTATATCAAGAACATGATCACCGGTGCTGCCCAAATGGACGGCGCAATCTTGGTGGTATCGGCACCCGACGGCCCGATGCCCCAAACCCGCGAACACATCCTCTTGGCTGGCCAAGTCGAAGTGCCCGCGATGGTGGTCTTCTTGAACAAAGTTGATATGATGGACGACCCTGAGTTGCTCGAACTGGTGGAAATGGAATTGCGCGAGTTGCTGAGCAAATACGGCTTCCCGGGCGACGAAATTCCGATCGTGCGTGGTTCAGCCAAAGGCGCATTGGATAGTGCATCAACCGATGCTGGTCAACCCGAGTATCAATCAATCCAAGAATTGATGCAAGCGGTTGACGATTACATCCCAACCCCCGAACGTGCGATTGACAAACCATTCTTGATGCCAATCGAAGACGTGTTCTCGATCAAAGGCCGTGGCACCGTGGTGACCGGTCGGATCGAACGCGGGATCGTCAAAGTGGGCGATACGATTGAAATCATCGGGA